>MTOQ01000055.1 GCA_002011735.1 Nitrospirae bacterium JdFR-81
ATAATCCAGCACAATACTCTGAAAAACTAACTGATCCGAGAATCGGAACGTATCGATTCAGAATAGGTGATTACAGAGTTATATTTGATATCGAAGACAAAATCCCAAAAACTTGCACTTCGGAAGTGCAGGTTTTTATATTTTTGTCTAATTGGCAAGGGGAAGGCTTAAGTTAAATTTTTCTATAAAATTCCAATTATTACCACAATAATCTTAAACTTTTACATGAGAGATTCAGTGTTTCGTCAGTGCGGGGATAAGTGAGATGATGATGGAAATGTTATAATGGGATAATGAATGGATGGGTTGAGATACTCTTTACGTATGATGAGGTCGAGGCCCAGATTGTCAAACAGTTGCTTGAAGGTGAGGGGATCAGGGTGGTAATCGACTCTGCAAAGATAAGGCCCTATCCTGTAAGCATAGGGAGGATAGGGGAGGTGAGGGTGATGGTGAGGGAGGAGGAGTTTGAGAGGGCAAGGGAGATATTGAGGGCAATGGAGGATCGGACAGGGAGGGATGAGGGTGATCGTTGAGACCCTTAAGAAGAGTGAGGTATTTTCAGAGCTTTCAGACAGCGAGATAAATGAGATATCAAGACTGTTTGAGAGAAAGGGTTTCAGGAAGGATGAATATATATTTATGGAGGAGGATCCATCAGACTGGCTGTATATCGTTGCAAGGGGCAGGGTGAAGATCGTAAAGCATTCACTTGCTGGCAAGGATGTGATCCTTGAGATTATACCGCCTGGGGGTATATTTGGTGGTGTCGCTGTCCTCGACAGGAGACCCTTCCCTGCCTCTGCACAGGCTATGGAGCAGACAGATGTGATAAGGATAAGCAGGAAGAAGCTGTTCGATATTATCGAGGACTATCCGGTGCTTAAACTTGCAATGGTCAGGGCATTCAGTAACAGGCTGAGGAATGCCCATGAGACCCTTAAGAACATAGCAACAGAGCGGGTCGAGAGGAGGATCGCCTCGCTCCTCCTGAAGCTCTCTGAAAAGGTAGGAGTCAGGGAGGGAGAGTATATAAAAATAGACTTTCCCCTGACACGCCAGGAGATAGCAGATATGGTGGGCACCACCGTAGAGACATGCATAAGGACCATGAGTAAGTTCCAGAAGCAGGGTTTGATAAAGTCATCAGGAGGAAGGATACTGATAAAGGCTGACTCCCTCAATGAGTATCTTGAAGGGTGAAGGAGTTTTTCAGATCAGAAAGGACTAAGGCTATAGCTTCCGCAGGGCCTGGAGTTTCCTTTTGTCTCTCTTTGACAGTCTCCTGGGATTGCCCTTTCTGCGCTGTGGACGGTGATCCTCTATCTCCTCTTCATATTCTGTATAACCATTTAGTTCAAGGGCCCTGTAAAGCCTTTCTTCAAATTCATCCGATGTAATGGGAATGAGATTATACCTCAGGGCAAACTCTGCAATCTCACGATCAGAGCTTATGACTATCCATGGCTTCCTCTCCCTTAAGATTATCCTCATAATAACACTGTCTGCCTTCTCTGCAAGCCTTGAATATATGACCCTTATACCCCCAATCCATGTTACAGTCTCCTCGGCCTTACCATCCTTCCATCCATCAAAGACGACCGTGATATCGTGGCCCTTTATCTTTGAGTATTCAGATAGCGTGCTGATCAGCTCATTCCTGGCCTTCTCAAGATCCCTGTGTGCTATCCCCATGAGATTATATCCATCGATGAGTAGATACGCCATAGATACATTATACTACAGCGATTGATCAGGAATGGTAACCATCAATGGGCAGGGTAGGTTTGAGAAAACGGTTGCATCATGTCCCAGGGCAGTGGGAAACTAAACCCCCACTGCCTTCTCGGCCTCTCTCAGCCAGAGCAGTCTTGAGGAGTTGATGACACAGGAGTTTGTCTCTTCCATAAATCGTGCCTCATCTATCTCTAACCCCTCCTTCTTCTCAAAAGGGGAGGGGGAGGGCTTACTCCTGCCCTTAAGTGCCTTCTTTATATCAGTCTTGCCCTCTTTAATGACCTTGCCCATCACCTTTGCAAGAGAGGCGAGTATCTCTCTGTGCTGTTTTGCCTCTCCGTAGGGCCTGAGGGCCCTGGACAGCCTCTTTACCCGGCCTGTAAAGCTTACTATACTGCCACTTGACTCATAAGGGGTTGTGGATGGTAACACCAGATCTGCCTCCCTTGCGAGATTGCTCATATAAGGGCTCTGTACTACCAGGAATCCGGTGTCCGGTCTCCTCTCCACTGGTGGTTCACCAAAGACATACAACACCTCTGTGGATCCTTCGATCATTTCTTTCAGTAACTTACCATCAGGCTTTATCCCCGAAAGCACCACTCCTCTGGCGTTCGCCTCATTAGGAACAGCTATAATGTCCATCTTCTTTATAAGTGAAAGATTTCTCACAGACCTGAAAAGGGCAGGGGAGGTAAATATCACTATCCTCTCTGCCTCTTTAATCAGATCCGCCACCCTCTCAGTCTCCTCTGTTGTATCAGTATCTCCTGTCAACTCGCTCAACTCTTTATTGGCCTTCATACCCTTTGATATCATGGATTTTGCAATCTGTTTTATAAGGCCTGGCTCTTCACCCCTTAGAGTGATATCTGCTACTTCACCTATATCCACTGCCTCTGAGCTTATACTCACCAGTCTTGCACCCCTTGATAGCCTCCTCCTTATTGAGGCGTCCAGTGAAGGATGTACCCTCTTCCACTGGGAGGGATTGAGCCCAACAAGCAGAATAAGATCTGCGCTGTCTATGTCTGCCGTATCTGAGTCCTTCATGGACTCTTCATCTGCATACAGGGATACTGTAGTGGCAATCCTGTCTGTCTTTATCACATCCTCTGCAACCTTAAGAAGGGTTGATATATCTTCATTCATAAGTGCACCTGTAAGGAGAATGGATGCTTTGCCTTTCGTCAGTCTCTCTGAGAGCAGTTGTAATGCCTCCTCCCAGGTGGTCTCCTTTAATTCTCCATTAACCCTTCTCAACGGGGACAGCACCCTCTTATCAGAGGCCACGGCATCATAGCCAAATCTGCCGATAGCACATATATATCTCTGTACCGAGCCATCCTCTCCGCCGGCATTTATCTTCATTATGAGATTGTCCTTAGTACTGATAACCGTGTCGCAGGCGCCCCCGCAGAGGAGACATACGGAGTGTGTCCTCTCATAGTCCCATTCCCTTCCCTTGCGCCATCTGTCTGCCTCAAGTATGGCATTTACAGGACAGGCATCAATACAGCTTCCACAGAAGGTACAGCCTGACTCGTGCAGGGGTTTATCATTGGCTGTTACAACCTTTGCACCTACACCCCTGCCCATAAAATCCAGGACATTTGTTCCCTGCTCTTTACATACCCTTACACATCTGGCACAGAGTATACAGTACTCAGGATCCCTTTTTATGAACGGGTTGGATTCATCAGGAGGATAACCAAACTTTTTCCTGCTAAAGCTCGATTCCTTTATCTCTGACTCATAGGCATATCTCTGAAGGGTACATACACCTGCCTTTGTGCAGGTCATGCAATCAAGGGGATGCATGGAAAGGATCAGGTCTATCACAAACTGTCTCATCTCCCTGAGTTGTTCAGTATCTGTATTGACAACCATACCATCCTTTACCTTGGTGGTACATGCAGTTACCGGCCCTCTTCCCCCCTCTATTTCAACGAGGCAGAGTCTGCACGCACCAATACCCCTCATACCCTTTATATAACAGAGGTTGGGTATCTCCACCCCTGCCTGGGATGCAGCATCTATAAGATTGGTCCCCTCAGGGACCTTCACTGTCTTGCCATTTATCGTAACTCCTACCTTCTTTGCCATCTTTCCTTTAGACCCCCTTTAAATTTATATTTTTGTATACAAAGTAAGCTTATTTATACCTATGCCCCAACCTTCTCCTCTGATACAGCTATGGCCTCAATAATAATAGCTCCTTCGGGACACACCTTTATACATTCACCACACTTTGTGCATCTCTTCTGGGCTATCTCAAAAGGCAGATAGCCTGAGAGAAAAGGCTTCTTCTTCTCGCCTATAATGGCGTTGTCCTTACAGACATCCTTGCAGAGCCCGCACATGGTGCATCTTTCAGGTATGATGATGAACCTGATGTGGCTCTTGCACTCCATGTCAGGGCATTCTCCATTGAGGTGTCTCCTGAACTCCTCCATGGTGATCTTCTCCGAGATAAACTGCGCTGTATCCTTGCCCTTTTTGCACATGGATGCCTTGAGCATATTTGATGCTATCCTCTGGAGTCTCTCTATATCCTCCTCTGTCGCCTGAGCCTCAACGATCCTCCTGAGCCTTATCCTTGCCTCATAACTCCCCATGGAGCATGGGAAGCATCTACCACACATGGGTTCTGCAAGGAATTCCTCAATGAATACGAGTGACTGCTGGACAGGGCACTTCTTCTCCTCTGCCTTTGCCTGTACATCCTTCATTGTCATGGGCCTTGCCTTCTCTTCCATCATTACCCCTGTCTGGTACCTGAGGCAGGCACCTTCTCTCTTTTCTGCTTCTCTATCTTTACCGCACCAATGGGGCATGCCATGTAACAGGCCTTGCACTTGGTGCAGTAGTCCTGATCTATATAGAACCTGTCCCTGAGCTCCTTTACGGCGCCAAAGGCACATGCCTGTTTGCACAGCCCGCAGAGGAAGCACTCCTCATGGTCGATCCTGAACACCCCCAGACCGCTGCAGACCTTTGCCCTGCAGTATTTGTCATATATGTGTTCTTCATACTCCTCTCTGAAGTATCTGATGGTTGTAAGCACCGGATTAGGTGCACTGTTACCAAGACCACAGAGCGAGCCCTTGATTATCTTTCTGCCGAGCTCCTCGAGCCTCTCTATATCGCCGTCCTCTCCCTTGCCAGATGTGATCCTGTTGAGTATCTCAAGCATGTGATAGGTGCCAATTCTGCATGGAGGACATTTCCCGCATGATTCTGACTGGGTGAATGAGAGGAAGAACTTTGCAACATCAACCATGCATGTATCCTCATCCATCACAACCATACCACCTGAGCCCATCATTGAACCAACAGAGGTAAGGGAATCAAAATCAACAGGCATGTCAAGATACTCTTCAGGGATGCAGCCACCTGAAGGGCCGCCTGTCTGCACGGCCTTGAACTTCTTGCCCCCGATTATGCCCCCGCCTATATCGAATATTATCTCTCTGAGGGTGATACCCATCGGGACCTCAACAAGCCCTGTGTTCTTCACCTTACCGGTAAGGGCAAAGACCTTTGTTCCTGGAGAGTTCTTTGTCCCGATGGAGAGGAACCAGTCAGCACCCTTCTCTATGATGGGCGGGACGCAGGCATAGGTCTCTATATTATTGAGGTTGCTCGGATAACCCCATGGCCCTCCGCCTGGCTCCGAGAGCCTTGGTGGTCTTGGTCTTGGAAAGCCCCTTTCACCTTCAACAGAGGCGACCAGTGCTGTTGACTCACCACATACAAATGCACCAGCACCTTCACGGATATCTATTGTGAAGCTGAAGTCAGTACCGAGTATATTCTTTCCGAGCAGACCGAGTTCCTCTGCCTGTTTTATGGCAATGGAGAGGTTTTCGACCGCAAGGGGATACTCATGCCTTACATAGATGATCCCATACTGCGCGCCTATGGCGTAGGCACAGAGCATCATCCCCTCAAGCAGACTGTGTGGGTCTCCCTCCATTATGGCCCTGTCCATGAATGCACCTGGATCACCCTCGTCACCATTTGCAAGGACGAGCTTGATCCTGCCAGGCGCCTTCTTGGTATGCTCCCATTTCCTGCCTGCCGGGAAGCCTGCCCCACCTCTGCCCCTCAGATTCGCCTTCTTCACCTCCTCAAGGACCTGGTCAGGGCTCATTGTCGCAAGGGCCTTTTCAATGGCAGAGTAGCCACCAACGGCTATATAGTGATTTATATTCCTTGGATCTATGCTTCCATTGTTTCTCAGGGCAATCCTGAGCTGTTTCTTATAGTATGGTATGTCGTCGATCACAGGGATCGGTTCTGTAAGGATGCTGTCCCTGTATAGGGACATCCTGTAAGGGGTGTTGCCGAGTATGGTGTAGTTCAATATATGGGGCACATCAGAGGGTTTTGTCCTCTGATAGAATATGTTTGCTGGCTCCACCCTCAGGACAGGCCCTTTCTGGCAGAAGCCCTGACATCCTGTCTTCACAATCTCAAGATCAACCCCTGCCTTTGATGCCTCATCCCTGAACCTCTCAACAAGTCTCTTGGAGCCCGAGGCAACACAGGCAGTGCCACAGCACACCCTTGCCCTCGGTCTGTCAGGCCTGAGGGCCTCAACCTTCAGCCTCTCTCTGAGTGCCTTAAGTTCGTTGATGGTGTTTAATCTCTCCATACCCTCACCTTTAAGAAGATATATTAACCTGCACCATTGCCCTTTACTGTCTCGATTATCTCTTCTATCTTCTTGGCATCCACCTCACCAACAACCTCTTCATTGACGGTCGCAACAGGGGCCAGTCCACAACAGCCGATGCATCCCACAGTCTCAAGGGTCATTGATAGGTCAGGGGTAGTCTCTCCGTCCTTTATATTAAAGGCCTCTTCCAGCCTCTCAAGCACCTTTGCCGCCCCCCTCACATGACACGCCGTGCCTGTACAGACACGGACGATGTTCCTCCCACGAGGATTGAAATAGAACTGTTTGTAGAATGATGCCGTGCTGTAGACCTCGGAAAGCGGGATACCGAGTTCCTTAGAGAGCCTTCTCAGGACATCCTCGGGCAGGTAGTTATGCTCCTTCTGTATTTCGTGAAGTGCCTGGATGAGGATCCCTCTTTTCTTCTGTCTCTCGGTAAGGATCTCTCCTACATGCCCTATCTTCTCATCAACCTTCGGACTCATTTATACCTCCTAATCCTGCATGGGCTGTATTTGCCACCTTCTCAAGCTTCCTCCTTGCTGCCATGTCCATGAGGACCCTTTCGGCACCGAACTTGCCAGGCTCGTACTTCCTGAGCTTCAGCCTCTCCCTTGCCTTGTCGATGTAGTCATATGTCATGGCGAGTATCTTCTCGGGGTCAGGCTCGAAATGTAATGCGCCCCTGAATCGCTCAAACCATACCTCTGTCATGATCCTTGTGACCTCCTTGCTTGCCCCAACAGGTGATGTGCCTCCGAATATGACCGGGACGCCTGATGCAGCAAAGTATGCACCGATTGCGATCGCCTTCTCTGACATCCACTCAGGTGCTATGCCAACAGCAGGCATGTTGCCTATCTCGTCAGAGAGTCCTCCTTCGTGTGCCATTGCAGTGGCGATGGTCAGTATCCTTGAATTGTCCACACAGGCACCCACATGGAGGATCGGTGGTATCCCGATCGCCTCACAGACCTCCCTCAGCCCAGGGCCTGCGTGTTCAAGTGCCATCTCTGGTGTCAGATAGCCTGCGAGGCCACACGCAGCAGAGCCACAGCCTGTGGAGACTATCAGGACATCGTTCTTTATCAACTCGGTTGCCAGGAACCTGTGCACCCCGGTGGAAGGAAACCTCGGGTTGTCACAACCTGCAAGCCCCACGACACCACGGATCCTGCCTGCCATTATGGCATCATTCAGTGGCCTGAAGGACCCACGCCATCTTCCACCCTGCATGTATTCTATATACTCGTGGGAAAACCCGCCTATGAGAGGGTAGGTCTGGGTTATGTGACTGCCTGTCACCTTCCTGTTCGGGAAGTTGTCTATGGCCATCCTTACTATCTTTCTTGCCACCTCTTTTGCCCTGTGTTCATCATACTCAATGTGTACTGCACCGGGGATCATGGCCTTCTCGCTTGTGGTCACCACCTTTGTATGGAACCTCTTTGATAGCTCTGTGATGGCAGGCATTATGCACTGGACATCCACTGTTATGAGATCGACAAGCCCTGTCATTATCCCCAGCTCCTGATTTGTGAAGCCACCAGCGGTGGGAATGCCATGCCTCATGAGCACCTCGTTGGCAGTACAGCACATCCCGCCAAGGTTTATCCCCTTTGCCCCCTTTGATTTTGCATACTCCACTATCTCCGGCTCATTCACCACATCCACAATCATCTCTGCAAGTGAGGGCTCATGTCCATGCACCACAAGGTTTACCTCATCCTCCTTGAATATGCCGAAGCTCCCCTCGGCCCTTACGGGTTGTGGGGTGCCAAAGAGGATGTCAGAGATATCGGTTGATATCATACACCCGCCCCATCCATCTGCAAGCGCGACCCTGAGGCCGTGTGTCAGCAGGTGGTCAGGGTCATGATCCACGCCTATGGAGGTGCGGTGCATCGCCTCAACAACCTCTCTGTCTATACCCCTGGGGACTATACCCCATCTTCTCCACCTCTCCTGTGTCTTCCTTGGTGCCCTCTTTACATAGTTCAACTCACCCTTCTGACGACCGAAGTCTTCAAGAAACTTAAGGGCCACATCCCTTGCCACATCATTTACCGCCCTTCCTTCGAACTCGATACCAAGGATGTCCGCCACCCTGTAGAGCTTCTTTACATCCTTTATCTGGAAGTCCTTTGTCTCACCCTCTGCCACTGCGAGGAGTATCATGGCCATGTCCCTCGCGTGGTCAGAGTGTGCGGCAGTGCCTGCGGCGATCATCCTTACCATATTCCTTGCCGCCACAGTCGGCAGGGACGCACCACAGACACCCCTTGCCTCTTCCTCGGCATTCTTGCCCACAAGCCTGCACGGCCCCATATGACAGTGCTTGCAGCATGCACCTGTCTCTCCAATAGGGCAGGGCTTGAGCCTCTCTGCTCTCTCAAAGCAGGTCTCGAACTGGTGCTCCTCACCCCATTCGATGATCCTTTCTGCTGCCTCGTTTGCACTCTTTATTGCCTTATCCATTGTTATCCCTCCAGACTCAAGAAAGTAGTTGGTATTTAGTATCTTGGTAGTTAAGGAATAATCCCTGTTTCCTCCCTAACTACTGTCTTTAAAACATCGGGTCCATCTCAAGTGCAGGATGCCCCACACTCGTCAGGAACTCCAGGAGTTTTTCAGAATCCTCGGCTATGGTCTCATCCGCTATCTTCTCAAATAGGTCAGGGACGCCTTCCTCTTCAGCCCGTTTCTTGAAGGCCTCTGCCACCCTCTCCTTGAGGCTCTTTGTCATCCAGACGATCCTCCTGATACCCCCATCTGCATAGAGGAATTTCCTGCTCGTTATGAAGTTCACCCCTATACCCATAAAACCAGGGTTCTGGGTGCCACCACCAACGGTCCCTGCAAGTGTTGAGAACTTCATCCCTATGGGGGTCATCCCTGTATATCCACGATTGACGATCATCACACCGTTTGCCTCGGGTATTATGGCAACGATACACTCGAAGCATCCACAGGAGGTCATGGGGTTATCCATTATCGTATAGAGATTGAGTGTCTCCACCTTCCCACCTGAGTTCATCTTCAGGTATTCATCAACTCCTGTCCATCTCCCCTTAACAGGATCAAGCACCTCTCCCTTGAGGATTGGCTGGTTTCCGCCTGTCGGGTCTATCTCATAGGCCGCCTTTGTATCAAGCCAGTTATAGGCGCCACACAGCCCCAGTCTCTCTGGGCTTATAACACAGACATGAGAGGGTGCAAATGACTGACAGAGCAGACAGGAGTAGAATGTGTCCACCGACTCATCTGTCATACCTGCCAGACGGGCATCCCTTTCCCTGTATGCCTGTCTTGCCTCCTCCTGAATCCTCAACACATCCTCTTCATCAACATATATGGTTACCTGCACCTTGTCCACGATGCTCTTGAACCTGTTATGTGTCATGACATTGTGGATTACACCAAAATGTTCGAGGGTGATCCCATCCTTAAACGCCTGCTTGCTTATCCTCATCCAGATGATGTCCCTCTGTCCCATGTGCCAGAGTCCCTGTGCCTCGTTTATGTTATGATGGAGTTTTCTCTCTATTATTGCCTCAAAGTCCTTCTGCATCTTTCTGCCTGCCACATCCACCACTATACCGAGGGGCATCACGCCACCCTTCTTGAACCTCTCCTCCACATCAGTCCCCACGATGGTGACCTTCCCGTCCTCAACCTCGTGCAGTTCCTTCATCCTCACCCATTCAAACGCAGGAGACCTCTGACCACCAAACTCGATATACATATCATCCTTACGGATCCTCTCTCCCTCAAAGGCAGGACCATACGAGACAGGTATTGGTGGTTTCTCCACGGTTACCTTCAGCCCCCTCACCTCTATCGCCTTTTGAACGATCTTGTCATGGTCGAGCTCCTTGTCAACCTCCTCATAGGTGCACACGCCGGTTGGATGTATTACAGGCACATCGGTGTCACATATAGCAGGATATCCCATGTTGATTGCGCCTGCACCTGTTGACCACTTGAGATCATCAAGCTCACCAAGGACGAGGGCAAAGGCAAAGACCCTGTCTTTTGTGTATTTCAGGAGCCGTTTATAATCACCTGGCTTATCGCCACCAAAGATCAGTGGTGCCCTTATAGACCAGTCAAGGGCATAGAGGGTGTGCTCTGTGTCAGGGCCAAGCGGGACGATGTAGGTGTCCCAGCCGAGTTCTACCTTCTTCCTCAGGAGCTGTTTCGTTACACTGTTGCCGTTTACATGCCCTGAGAGGAATATCAGTATATTCTTCTCCTGCAGTTCCCTCACGATCTTTACTGCCGTGTCATCATCCGGTGCAGCACCGATGATAGCGGCAAAGCCTGGCATCCTTCCATCAACCAGCTGGATACCCAGGTTTCTCTGGATGGTGTCGGTAATAAAGCCATTGTAGACATACCCTGTTTCAGGGTCAACCGCTGGTTCAAGTCCCTGTATGTACCTCAATGCAAGGATGATCTCCTCTGCAAAGAGGGTTGCCATACCAGAGTCCAGTGCCTCTCCAAGATAGGGCTTCCACAGCTTCTCATCAGGTACAGGATGGAGCATCTCCCTGGCCATACCAAGGGCGACCTTCATATCAGCCAGGGTCTTGACGGCAAAGCCTGTCATTCCGTATATCATGGGAAGATAGTATGCCGTATCCGGAAATTCGAATACATAGTCCTTCCCCTTTTCAGCTATTGTCTTATCGAGCATCTCCTCTGCCCTATTCACGATCTCGTGAGCAGCCCTTATTGCAGCAGAGGCTATAATCTTTGACATACCAACCTCCTCCTTGCCACCCTTGCTGGTTGTGGCTGTGTTTCTATCTCATTGAGAGTTTCGTTGTTTACATTCAGGACAAACACCATAAAACTCGATGTGATTACCCAGTATCTCGAACTCCCTGGCAATATCCTCAGGCAGTGTCAGCTTGAACCTCTTGTAGATATCGATCAGTTTTTTACATTTAATACATATGAGGTGGTGATGGGGCGTGGTGTCAGGATCGTATCTCTTCTTGCCAGGCTCAATCTTCAGTTCCCTAAGGATGCCTTTCTCCCTCAGCACCTCGAGCGTGTTATAGACTGTTGCGAACGACATGGTGGTGAATTCCTTTGATACCGCATTGTATATATCTTCAGCACTTGGATGGGACTTGTTGCCATCAAGATATCTGAGGATCGCAAGCCTCTGCGGTGTCAGCTTCAGACCGAACTTTCTGTACTTCTCTGTATTTTGTATCATTTTCTTATTTAAGAAATATTATCAGATTAAAAATATTATTGTCAATATCATGCGGCCCTATTCCTGAGGAATGTCGGAATACCATTTGCCTCCCTCGGTCCAACGATCACCTTCCATCCTTCAAGCTTGTCCTCCAGGGCACCGCTCAGTATGGCAACCTGCCCAGGGATAATGAGCTCCCTGTGCTTTATCTGATTCTCCACCCCGCTCTCCTTTATGAAGTTCGCAATCTTTGATGCGACAAACTTGCCGGCTGCCCAGGCTGTAAGTACCGAGAGCCCCTCACAATCCATCACCGCAAGCCAGCTCGGGACCTTGCTGTTTTCAACCTCGCCTGCAACTATAAAGTATGTGAGGGAGAAGTTTGTAGTAATCAGCAGAGGTGACTCAGGCGTTGGTTCACCGATCTTGTAAATCTTCTGCTCCACCTGCATGGGCACCTGTGGGTCTGTGTAGATGTTCTGTCTCAGGGTAAAGAGGGCCAGATTCTTCCACTTCTCTATGCTGCTGAGCACCACAATGGATGCATACTTTGCGATTGAAATGGCTGCGATATTTGCCTCAAGTAAGGAGTCCTCCCTTGTAACAAGGTTTATGATGGGATAGCCAAGGGGTTTAAAGCCCTTCTTCAGCGCAGCCCTTCTGATTATGGTGTTATGCTGGATCATCTCTCCGGCGTTCTTTGGCCTTGGATCAAGGACAAGGTCCTCAACCCCAAGGGCCTTTATCTTTTCTGTCAATGCGCTCAGCGCCTCAGGCCCCTCTGCTGATACAGCAAGGGGTACATTGTTTGCCTTTGCAATATTCGCCAGCGCCTCGGCATTGGCATCTGTGGCAGAGTAGAGGAGTGGCCTCCTGTCAGCCACCAACTTCACCGCTCTTTCAAGCACAGAGGGGTCACCACAATTCAGGATGAGGATTGCATCTGGTGCACTCTCGGCAACCGCCTTGACTGCTGATTCAAACCTCTCTGGATTGTTAGAGGCGTATTCGATGGATATGGCCTCAACCCTCAGTTTCTGACCCACGCGCTCTATCTCCGAGTCCACCACTTCCTTTGCCCTCTTTACGAGCTCTTCATCATTGAGATCGTCCTTTATATTCACCCCCAATACCGTGGGATTAAAGAACTTCTTATCGTGCCTGAACATCACGGTCTCTCCACCAACCTTCACCGCCTTCTCGCCCTTCCCGAGGCTGAACGTCCTTATCGGTGGTGCAGATGCCTCGCTCAGTTTGCTCTTCGCCTCTTCTGAGATATCAGGACACTTCCCGATCTCTGTCTTTCCCTGCGCCAGGGCCATTGCAAAGGCAAGACAGGTGGGAAAGCCGCATTTCTTACAATTTGTCTTCGGAAGCAGTTTGAATATCTCAATCCCTGATAATGCCATCTTTACCTCCCCACAAGAGTCCTAAACAAGGTTTAGATTTTTTATCAAATCAGTTCATCTATAATCTTCTTCACCACTTCTACTGCCTTAGGGTGTCTCATTATCAACAGGTTAGCCCCTGCCATTATCATGGAGGTTGCTGTTATTGACTCCCACGCAATGCCCCTCTCCTCAATGGCACCCCATTCAGGTACATCAGACTCCTCAGCCATCGTCTCCTTGGTCTTCCATACATACATCCCAACATCTCCGAGTATGGGTGGTTGCATGGTGGCATCGTTCTGCATGAGGGCAGCAAGCCTTATCCTCTCCATCACAGAGTATGTGTATTCCAGGCCATAGCCAAGGGCTGAACACATGGGGTCGGTGATGAGCCTGGACTTGTCAAAGCCCATCTGTGTTATGAGTATGTTGAGCTGTTTTGCCAGATTGATGTCCAGCTCTGACATGGCGATGAGCTTGTGGTTATGTGCCAGTGCAGCTGCCACGATGGTCTTGTAGTTTCCCTCCTGGGCCTTGCCTATCACACAGTTATGTCCGCTTGCTGCCTCAGAGACCTTAACCAGGACTTCAGAGTCCTTCTCCACATGGTTTGAGCCAAGTATGATGAGTGGTGTCTCGACCGCTGAAAGGACTTCACTTACAGTCTTTGCTGCATCATCTGCAGATCGATTCTCCCTGTCAGGATGGGTGCTCACAAGCCTCAGTGCTATTGCCTGTGCCTTTAATTCATCCTGGCAGTATCGTGCCCATTTAACAGGGTCGTCACTCACATCTTTATAGACCGCCTTCAGGGTCTCAGGCCAGTCATCAATGGGGGAGTCCTGAATCTCATAGGCGATAGCCGGTCTATTTGGTATGCTCCCTTCGAACGAAAGAAAGGGCAGGGTATCTTCGCCACCAATCGTTACGGCCTTATCATCCTTGCCGAATGTAAGGCTAAGGACCTTTCCGCTGTAACTCTCTTTTGGTAATGTAAAAGCCATGTTTACCTCCGATTGTTTCGTTATGCGTAATCTGTGATGCGTAATGGGTTAAGGAGATGCTCTGCTAACCATCACGCATAACTTTTTACGGTTTTTTACATCTCCAGATAAGAGTGTGCATACAATGTATTGCCAAGGAATACGTCCGTTGTCTTCATCACGTTCATCAGTTCCCTGTCCAGCGGGTTCATTATTGCCGCTGTAAGGCCCTCATACATTAGCAGGGTGAGATAGGTCCTGTCTATGAGACTCCTCATCTCCTTGGGCACACCGTTTGATATATTACTGAGTCCCACCACCGTCTTCATTGGTGGATCATTGAGCTCCCTGAACATCCGCACCGCCTTGAGTGCATGGAGTGCCTGATCCTGGGTGGTGCAGACCTGGAGGATCAGGGGGTCAAGGTATATATCCTCAAGGGGCACACCATACTCGCCTGCCCTTGCCATTATCTCGGCAGCAATGGCACACCGCTCCTCTGCATCTGCAGGGAGTCCACCCTTGCCAACTGTAAGAGCGATTATCTCACACTTGTATTTTGCAGCAAGCTCAAGCATTACAAATCGCTCCGGATCATTGGATGTGGAGTTTATTATGGGTCTGCCCCATTCATTGTTGTGGGCCTTTAGGCCTGCCTCCAGGGCTGACGCATTTGTTGTGTCTAAACACAGTGGGGCCTGCACCTTCTCCTGGATGGTCTCGACCATCCACTGCATCAGCTCCTCGCCCTTCTCCTCTGCTGGTCCTATGTTTACATCAATATAGTGAGCCCCTGCCTTCCATTGCGCCTCTGCCAGTTCCTGGATGGGACCCTTATCACGATTGTTCATGGCCTCTCTCACCCTCTTAGCAATGACGCTTATCTTTTCACCAATGATTATCATACCCTCTTACTCCTTTCGGCAGTAGATATTTAGTCTCTAAGGGGATCAGAAAAGTTTAAGTTTTAAATAATAACATAAAAGGAAGATTTTTTTAACAGCCTAATTTTATAATAAAAATTTTAAATAAGGAGGTGGGGAGGGTAAATTCAGATGCCCAGTGAATCGAGTATCTTATAGAAGCCTCTAAGGAGGCCGGTGTTCTCAGAAATGGTGAATACAGGTTCTCCGGTAAGGTCGAGTCTTGCTATCTCATCATCAAGTGGTAGCAGGAAGAAGCCCTCTGTCCCCAGGTCCATCTCCCTTATCATGGAGCTGACCTCCTCTCTTGTGGAGTCCTCCACCCTGTTCACCAGGAGGATGCGTCTCTTTACATCCAGATTGAGCTCATCAATGAGGGAGTTGATCCTTCCTGCTGTGATAAGGCCCTTCTTTGTGGGGTCACTCACTATGAACATCAGATCCACACTGTGTGTGGTCCTCCTGCTCAGGTGTTCCATGCCTGCCTCATTGTCTATTACCACATAGGGATAGTCTTCAGAGAGCCGGTCTGTGTACTTTCTGATAATATTATTTGCAGCACAGTAACATCCGGGACCTTCGGGTCTGCCCATGACTATGAGATCGAATCCCTCTGCCTCCACAATGGACTGCTGGACCTGGTAGTCAAAGAGCTCCTCTGTGCTCATACCGCCTGGTCGATCCATCCCGCTCCTTACTGTCTGGAGGGACTCTTCGCGGAGTGCCCCTATGGTTGTGTGGACTTCTACTCCGAGGGCCTCATTCAGACAGGAATTACTGTCTGCGTCCACAGCCAGTATAGGGGTCTTCCCCTTTGACTTCAGATATCTGATAGTAAGAGCTGCCAGGGTCGTCTTCCCCGTACCACCCTTGCCTGAAAAGGCTATTACATAGGACATGTTTAAATCTATCACCGATCCACCTTAAAAGTCAAAATCAGGACTCTCTTGTTGACAAAGCGATTTTGTTTTGATTAGGTTTTTATATGATGGTCCTGGTCTCAGGGGATGGGTTTAGATCTCTTAAGGGCCATATTTTATTATTTATCCTCGGTATGTTTATATCTTCATGTGGAGGGGCTGGCGGAGGGCCATCGGCCCCAGACCCCCCATCATATGTGGTGGCCATCCCGTGGGAGAGGGAGATAATGATTATGTGGGAGGATGTTCCTGATGCAGTGGCATACAATATCTACTGGTCCACAGAAGCAGGGGTGAACAGGAAGACAGGCACGAAGATCGGGACGGTCAGTAATCCCTATCTCCATACCTCTCTTGCCAGTGGTGTTACATACTATTATGTGGTAACCTCTGTGAATATAGATGGCATCGAGGGCAGGGAATCTCCTGAGACCAGCGCTACACCAACAAAGGGCTTCCCCTATCCCCTGCCTGATACAGGACAGAACCTTTCTTATACAGATATAAACGGAGAGGACTCTGATTATACGATTAATCCTCCCTCATACACCGATAATGCTGACGGAACCATTACTGATAATATAACAGGCCTGATGTGGCAGAAGACGGATGACGGCGTGATCAGAAACTGGGATGAGGCGGTCATGTACTGCAGAGACCTGACCCTTGGAGGCTACAGTGACTGGAGGCTGCCGTCAATCAAGGAGTTATTGGGCATTGTGCATTATGAAAGGTTCTCACCAGCCATTGATCCTGTATTCAATGGGATAAGGTCTTCCCATTACTGGTCATCTGATATAAATGTTCGTGATTCATCCAAGGCATGGTTTGTCTTCTTCTACGACGGTTATGCCTTCAATCACTACAGGGCATACTACAATTATGTGATATGCGTCAGGGATGGGGCCTTTCCCCCTGAGAGGTTTGTTGACAATGGCGATGGCACAGTGACAGACCTGCGGACAGGCCTTATGTGGCAGAAGGATGACAGCAGCACAGGACTCGGGCTTGAAGGGGCAATCAGCTACTGCGAGGGTCTCACCCTTCAGGGGCATAAAGACTGGAGACTACCAAATATCAGGGAATTGCAGTCCATAGTAGACTATTCAGCCCATAGCCCTTCAATAAACACTGCCTATTTCCCTGCTACGGTGTCAACACATTACTGGTCATCCACATTTCACACAGCCCATATCTCATATGGATGGGTGATAAATTTCGAGGATGGATATGTGGGCAGTATGGATATCAATTCCCCTGGTCTTGCAAGATGTGTAAGGAGCATAAATGATTGATTACAAGCTCATCATCTCCCTGTTTTTCACCTTCTGTATCGTGATAACAGGCTGTTCTGGTTATGGAGGTTCATCGGGTAAACAGATCAGCTTCTCAGAGCTTGAGACCTCCTTTGATGAACAATACCTGCACACTCCAATAGGGCTGAAGGGCCAGGTCATTGATGAGGCCGGCAGACCACTCTCCGGTGCAATGATCAGATTGATAGGCTGGGGAGATGCCTCTCTTAATAACGGAAGGGTAGCTTCAACAGATCAAGATGGATGGTTCAGCCTGCCGGACCTCTACAGGAGGTCTGTCCTGATAAGGGCCGAGAGAGAGGGTTATTATGTGGAGATCGTCCCTGTTGATCTCCAGAGGCCCCTTTCAGAGACGATGGTCGATGCAGGCAAGATAGTAATGACGGAGAGAAAAGACGGAAGGGTGAGGATGATCTTTGCAGGTGATGTGATGTTTGGCCGTAGATATGTCGATAGGGATGAGGATGGTGTAGAGGGCGAGATAGGGGATCTGATAAGGCCAGGAAGCAGGCTTGAGGATGCAAAGGCTATCACGGAGTATATAAGACCCATCCTCCTGGTGGATGACTTCACAAATGTGAACCTTGAATCCCCATTTATTACAGACACCTCAACTGAACATCCGTACAAGACCTATACATTCTTCTCCTATCCAGAGACCATAGGTGCCATTCCTTATGCAGGTATAGAGTCTGTAAGTCTTGGCAATAATCATGTGTATGATTATCTGGAAGAGGGGATGATAAAGACCCTTGATACCATCAGGTCGTCAGGGCTCTACTGGTTTGGTGCTGGCATGAGCAAGACAGAGGCATTGAATAACTTCCTCAGGATAAACATAAACTCCGTTGATATCTCCATGCAGGGCTACAATGGCATACGCCCCATACACTTTCCTGAAGGCACACCCAATCCATGGCCTGACGAGTATCTGTATATTGCCCTTGATGCACCGATTGTCAAAGGAGGCTCACTATATCTTACAGAGTCAAATATCACCAGTTTTCTCGCAACAGAGGCTGAGGGCAGGTTTGCAGTGCCTATCATCCACGGCGGAGACGAATACGGAGAGTATCCAACGGCGAACATAAGAAGCAAGATAATACACTCAATAAACCAGGGTGCAGACCTCGTGATAGCCCATCATCCACATACTATATATGGCATAGCCACCTACAATTCTGTTTACGCGTTTCTGTCGATAGGGAACCTGATATTTGACCAGGATGTCTTTGAGACATTCCAGTCCTATATGGTGATTGTGGATGTGGACCAGCCTTCACCGGGCCTCCAGGAGATACATCGTATAAGAGTGGTGCCATTTTATCTTGAGGGCTATGTGCCAAAACTTGTCACCGGCGAGTGGTTTGCAAGGATAGGACGGCATATAGGTCATCTCTCAACATACCTTCCGCCCTCGGCAGACCCATCAGTCGCAGAAGATGGTCTCAGGGGGGCTATAGTATTTCCATATAACAACAGGGTTGTGGTGGCCTCTGATGAGTCAGAGGTGAGGATAGAGGAAGCAGTAGAAGAGGTCTTGTTGAAGGTCACTGGCGGGGCAACCGAGCCATTTATGTATCAGAGGACTTCGCCCTCTGACATGCTGGCCTCCATCAAGACCGATACATCCTCGACATGCCAGGTTGGTCGTGAACTGATGCATTATGGTGATTTTGAAGACCTTGATATAGATGACTCTTTCCATGAAGGTTCCTTATGGAACCTGACGGACCAGAGGTTCGTTGAAAATTCAGTTGTAAGAAGTGGAATAGGTGCAATGGTGCTCCTGCGGGATTATAAAAACATAACACCTGTCACGACATGGCTTAAGAACAGGGTCACCTTTCCAGAAGGTGCAAGACTCACACTCAAGGGGTATGTAAAGGGAGACAGGGCAGGGGAGTTCCGTATACGGATAAGATGGTATCTCAGGGACTCAAGGGATATAATCTCAACCACGGAGGTTCACATCAGGGAAGGTGGCACCTATGATTGGGAGGAGTTCCATATTGATCTCACTCCCCCTCAAGAGGCAGGCACTGTGAGGGCCTATTTTGATCACTATCCCCCTTCTGATGGTATGGGCAGGCTCTTTCTTGATGATATTGCCCTGATACTTTGGGAGGTACAGGAGACAGCAGACCCCTCGCATCCGATCGAACTCAAGACACCAAATAACTGGGGCTGGATCAGGTGTTATCCTGCTGATCCAGCCCCGCAGTACCTTCGCCTCAGAATCACACACAGGGTGTATTCCCTTCCAGAAGGCAGATGGTGAGTTATTTACTTATCTCTTCATATGTCTCAATCATGAATTTCTCACCTGTAAGTTTCTCCACAGCCCTTATAAGCTTCTCCATGTTCACACGAACAACTTTGCCTGTCTTTAGATTTTTTGAATAGAATACCCACTCTCCTGTCTCTGGGTCATGAGGAGATATCTGGGTTACATTAAAGGCATTATCTGTTGCATATAGTACACCATTCTCTAAATATATCCTCGCTTCTTTATTGGTACCAAAGACTATGTCAGCACCCTCTCCTTCACCATCCAACCAGATTGCTCCTTTGTATGTTGTATTAGTATCGGTTTGTTTTTCGATATGGATAGCAAAGGTATTAGTTCTTGTCCCTTTTCTTATCGTATAGTCATCTGGATTTAGAGTCATGTCTCTAATATCAAGACCATATACATTCTCAAAATTCCATTTTCCATTACCAGGGCCTGTTAATCCAGCTATTCTGAGAAATTTTAAATTTTTCCCGGAAATCGTTCCTGTCCCTGAATATGTGGTTGGGAAACCTATGTTAAGACCATATATTCCATCCTGAAAACTATAATTTCCTGATGAGTGATAAGAACCGAAAACCTTTAAGATAGCTAAACTATGGGGTTTATATGAGCCCGTAGCACTCCCCTTAAGTCTCATAGAGATACTGGCCCCTGTCCATCCTCTTGCCCCCTTATTTGAGGTATGTTCTATTGTCGCAGAGAGCCCAATAACTCCTTTTTTATTTCCAACACTCTGGTTGTCTACAATTTTGGTAGAGATGCCAGTTATAGCAACATCATTGTCCCTCGTAATGTTAAATACTGCGTCTCCTCTCACATCCAATTGTGCATTCAATGTGGGTGAACCCTGATCCTCGGTTACTATGCCAACCCCCACTTTCCCTTCTACTATAAGATCTCCGCCTGCGTAAGCATTTGCACTCATCATCAAAAGGCTTGCGATAATCAAAATCATCAGTTTGGTCTTCATATCTCTTACCTCCTTTCTACTTTTGTTTTTGTTGACATTGTCTTATTGCAGATAAAATCCACCTATTCTAACTTCACCATCATATATATGTATCGTCCCGTTTAATAAAGTTAAACCGGTAATATTGTGAAAATCACAACTATACCCTCCTTCTATGTTTATTTTTATATCACGATTAATGTCGAGGTCTTCTGTAATGGTGAGTGCCTGCACTTTTATCGTGTCTCCATCCGAAGCATCATTATAAGCCTCCTGCAAACTGGTATAATACGTATCTCCAATTTGTGCCTTTATATTTTCACATAATTCAAATGTTGCGGTCACCACTATATCGGATGAGTTCATTGTTACAATACATTCTCCTATTCCACTACAACCGTTACCTGACCATCCGGTAAATATCGAGCCCTCAAGAGGGGAGGCGTGGAGTGTAACGATTATGTCTGGATCATATTGCTCATGGCAGTCTGTCCCACAATCTATCCCTTCCGGGGTGCTGGTGATTACCCCATCCCCTTGTCCCTGTTTGATAACCGTAAGAACTGGGAGTACGTTAGAGATTGACCAGACCCAATCATCAAAAAATTTTTCTTCTCTTTTATCATGTTTCTGCTCGATATGAATAAATCTACCAGAATGTGTTGCAGCATATGTATCACATACATCTTCTGCTGAAACCCCATTTAAAAAGCGGCCTTCTACATTATGAGTGCCTTTTAAATTGCAGCTTCCTTCGCCGATTATTTCTACATTCCAAGTGGGCTGCTGTATGAGAAGATTATCTCTGACAGAGTCTATAAAGTCGCCTTCAGGTGGGGTAGATTCACTAACACCATATGTAATAAATACATCAGTGTTTTGACAATCGTCTTTCCCCATTCCGTGAAACTGGATGACTCTGAAGTCTTCGTCTCTAACAGAGTAAAAGGATTCAATTTCCAATGTAGCATAGAAAAAGAAATTATCAGTATTATGTGCAACATCGAGTTCTTTATAGCTTTGTTGACATGTTGAAGGATTACTACTTGCCTTACGGTGTGTACCAGCCATCAGGAAAACCCTTGCGTAGGTATTTTTGAAAATGTTTGCCCCTTGTATGGCCGTATTATATTCATACTTTGGGTGAGGAACCTGTATAACGAGATTACGTGTTGCAAAGGGATATACTATGATAGTGCCAAATCCACGATCCACCACATTGTCCTCAGGGGATGTGTCTTCTACTTCCATTGCAACACAATAAGTCTTACCTGTCTCAACATCTGTAAATTCGGCTATCCTATAAAAAGTCAGACTTCTTAAATCAATCTCCTCACAGCTGCCATTGAGCATCTCTGATACGATCGTTCTCCAGTGGGAGAGTTCTTCAGTCGAAGGTTTGCGGACGGGAGGATTTACATCAAAATAACCCTGTTCTGTCTCTGGGTCATACCATGGCGCAAAATCTTTAATACAGCCTATAAGCTTTTCCAGTGTGTCAGAGGTATCCAGACATGTAATATCAGCGGCGTAGGTGGGTTGTACCAAGTCTAATGCATAAATTAATATAAATATCAATAGTGAGACGATAAACATATTTGACTTCCCTCTCATAATCCCTCCCTCCTTAAAGTTTGTTTAAGATTAAACCTCTGGCAACTTTGCCAAAGCCTCCTTTATCTTTTCCTCTGGATACTCGTAATCCTCAAGTTTGCCATCAAGGTAATCTGCATATGCCTGCAGGTCGAGTATTCCATGCCCGCTGAGGTTGAAGAGGATGGTCTTCTCTTTTCCTTCTTCCTTGCAGAGGTTTGCCTCATCAATTACTGCCTTTATGGCATGGGCGGTCTCTGGTGCAGGTATAATCCCCTCTGCCTTTGCAAATTGTATGGCTGCCTCAAAGACAGCGGTCTGTGGATAGGCCCTTGCCTCAATAAGTCCGTCGTGGTATAACTGGCACACGAGGGGAGCATCTGCGTGATACCTGAGTCCACCTGCATGAATACCAGGTGGAATGAAGTCATGGCCGAGGGTATACATCATAAGTAGAGGGGTTAGTCCTGCTGTATCACCAAAGTCATATCTGAATTCTCCTTTTGTAAGGGTAGGGCAGGACTGTGGCTCTACTGCTATGACCCTCAGGTCCTTCCCGTTTATCTTATCCTGCAGAAAAGGAAAACTCACTCCAGCGAGATTACTCCCTCCACCACAGCATCCAATAATAATATCGGGATAGTCTCCCACAACTTCAAACTGTCTCTTTGCCTCCAGTCCTATGACGGTCTGGTGGAGCAATACATGATTCAGGACAGAGCCAAGAGAATAATTTGTATCACTGTGTGTGGCAGCGTCCTCTACTGCCTCGGAGATAGCTATGCCAAGGCTACCAGGATTGTCAGGCTCTTCCTTAAGGATCCTCCTTCCTGCCTCTGTAACCTCTGATGGGCTTGCATAGACCTTTGCCCCCCAGGTCTCCATGGCAATCCGTCTGTATGGCTTCTGATTATAACTCACCTTTACCATATACACAGTTACATCTATACCAAAGAGACTGCCGGCGAGGGCCATTGCAGATCCCCACTGGCCAGCACCTGTCTCTGTTGCAATCCTCTTGATCCCCTCTTTCTTGTTATAGTATGCCTGTGCCACTGCTGTATTCGGTTTATGACTCCCTGCAGGACTTACCCCCTCGTACTTGTAATAGATCTTTGCAGGTGTCTTCAGTGCCTCCTCAAGCCTGTAGGCCCTATGCAATGGGGATGGTCTCCAAAGGGAGTATATCCTGAGCACCTCCTCCGGAATCTCTATCCATCTCTCCTGTGAGACTTCCTGTTCAATAAGTGACATAGGGAATATTGCCTTCAGATCATCAGGTCCAACAGGTTGTTTTGTCTGTGGGTGAAGGGGTGGTCTGGGCAGGTTTGGCATGTCGGCCATGATGTTATACCACTTCTTTGGAATCTCTTTCTCTGACAGAATGATCTTTGTCTCTCTCATACTCCCTCCTTATTTAGATTTGTAATTAGTAGCAGGTGGTTAAGAGTAAAAGGTGAGTCTCAATCTTTCACCTTATATCTCCTCCTTACTTCCTTTATCTTACCGCATGTATATTCTCCTTCAGGGCATGGGGCATAGAGGCATGCTGGTCCTGCCTTCTGGAAGATAGTGGGTGCCACCTTTTTTACGAGTCTCAACATCTCTTCAGCCATCTGTCTTATCTCCCACTGTGCACGGTAGCAGCATCTCTGTCTGAAGAAGTGGAGGAGTTCCCTTGCATTCATTGTGACCATGATCTTTGTCTCTGCTGCATTTGGAAGGACAAACCGTGCATCCTGATTGGCTGTCTCCCCCTTCAGTCCCTTTTCAGCCAGTCTCTCGATCAGGAGGTCGTATGTCTTTTGTGCCTCTACCATAAACCTCTCGAAGATCTCCCTTGCCTTCCTGTCCTTCTTTATTGATGGAGGGATTATATAATCAAATATTTCATCATTATCTCCCGACCTTTCAGAGACATATCTCTGTGACTGCTGGCTGTATGATGCGATTCGATGCCTGACAAGCTGGTGGGAACAGGCCCTTGAGATCCCCTCAATAGCAAAAGTGAAGGAGGCATGCTCTATAGGACTCATGTGTCCCATCCGCATCAGCTTCTCAACAAAGGCCCTCTGGTCCTTTGCCCTGATCTTCTCTTTTAACGAGACAATATCAGCAGGACTGTAGCATAGTTTTGCAGCCATGGCCACTGTCTCTTCAGGGCTGGGTGTGTGTCTCAGGAGTATGACCTTCAATCTCGTTTCAGGCATACTTTATCACCTTGTCCTCTTAAACACCTTCCTTATCCTCTGATAAAGGTTTATACTGCCATAAAAGAGTCTCAATATCACACTCGTAAGGCTCTGGGGTCTTGGTTGTATGGTTATAGTCTCAAGTTCCTCCACCTCCTTGCCCCTCTCTATAATGATTGTCGGAGACTTTGTGATGTATATTACCTGGCTTGGATAGATACTTCTATGACCTGTTATAAGGTAGCTGACTATACACGAGACAGCTGCATACGGTGCTATGTCCTTGCCAAAAAACTCTATTGCCATTATGCTTGCTGATATGGGTGTATTTGCAGCACCTGCAAGGAGACTTACCATACCTATTGCTGCAAACATGGAGGTATTATAACCTATTATCTGACCAAAGAGGCTACCAGCCGTGACACCGATGAAGAAGACAGGTGTTACCATTCCACCGCTTCCGCCATAGGCAAGACTTACAGATGTGAATAGTATCTTCATCAGAAAGTCATATGGCGTTGCATTGCTACCCTGTAGTGTTGTCTGGATCTTCTCAAGCCCCAGACCAAGGTATGGACTGGCACCTAAAAAGGCAAGAACCACAAGGAATGAACCACCTATAAACCCCTTTGAGGGTTCCCATATCTGCCGTGCCTTGCTTATGGACTCCACCGTCCTCATGGTCTCTATAAGCAGGAGTGCGCAGAGCCCGAAGAAGACAGCCCCTATGAGTACCTTTATGAAGAGCCCTTCTGAGAAGAGAGGGACAAAATCTATGGGTGTATAAAAATATTCAACACCAAGATAGGAGGAGATCCTGTAGCTCATTATGCCTGCAACAAAGGATGGGAATATGACATCGTAGAGTATGCTGCCTATGTAGAGGACCTCCACACCAAATATCGCACCCGCAATGGGGGTACCAAATACAGAGGCAAAGCCTGCACTGATCCCGCATATAACCAGCTTCTTCCTGTCTTCCTTTGAAAACCTCAATAGTCTTGCCAGTGTCGAAGATAGTCCCGCGCCTATCTGTGCTGCCGGACCTTCCTTCCCGACCGATCCACCAAAGGCTATGGTGATCACAGTGGCAATGAGTTTGACAGGCACGGTCAGAGGATTGATCAGGCCATCGCGTCTGTGGATGGCCTCTATCACCTTTTCGGTACCATGTCCCTTTGCCTCTGGCGAAAGGTATCTCACAGAGAGTGCCGAGATGAAGAGGGCGAGAGGGAGCAGGAGATAATAGTATCTATACTGGGAGACAAAGAATATGCTCCAGTTCAATATCTTTATGAATACTGCTGTCGAGACCCCCACGATGACACCAACGGCAGTGGCAAGGACGAACCACTTGATCATGCTTATAAACAGGACCGACTCTTCTATAAGGAGTATCTTCCTCTTCATCCAACACTCCTTCTCAGGAGTTCCCTGTTATAGGCAGAGATCACGTCACCCCTCTTGAGCATACCAACGACTTCTCTCTCATTATATATATCCACCACTGGTATCTCACCTATATCCTTTAAGGCAAACTTCTCTACAGCGGTCTTGAGGTTATCATTGGGGGTAAGGGTGATCACGTTTCTGGTCATCACATTCTTTACCCTCAGTATCTCCTTCAGGTCCTCCTCGAAGAGGACACTCCGTATGTCATGGAGTGATACAATGCCTGTTAGTAGCCCCTTATCATCCACGACAGGGAAGTAAAAGCTGTCTCCCTCTGTGACCTCCTTGAGGAGCTCATTTATTGGTGTGTCTTCCTTCACTGTTTTGAAGTGCTTTCTCATCACAGAACCCACCCTTATGGTGCTGAGGATGCTTGCCTCCCGTCCCTCGTGTATCTCTATGCCTTTCTTTGATAACTCAACCGTGTCAATAGAGTCTCTGTAGAGGCGCCTTGCAGTGAGGGTGCCGATTATACTGGCAAACATTATGGGTATGATGATCCTGTAGTTACCTGTCATCTCAAACAGCAGGAACATCCCTGTCAGTGGTGCATGGGTGGATGCAGAGAGGAAGGCGCCAACCCCTACTGTTGCATAGGCCCCTGGATTGGCAGTGATTGAAGGGAAGAGGGTATGGGATATGTAACCAAAGCTGCCACCAAGCATTGCGCCGATAAACAGGGCAGGGGCAAATACACCACCAGCCCCTCCTGATCCAAGTGTAACAGATGTGGCAAGGATCTTTAAGAAGACAAGGAGGATGATTACGATAAAGATGATCCTGCCTTCAAGGGCCTGTTGTATAAACTCATAACCATCTCCCATGATCTGGGGGAAGGCTATCCCTATCATCCCTACTATAAATGCACCCAATACAGGTTTCAGCAGGGGATGGAGCTTCAGCCTCTCGAATTCATCCTTCACCCTGTAGAATACCCTTATATACAGGACTGCCACCGCTCCAACGATCACACCCAGTATCATATACAGTGGGATCTCATATGGGCTCAAGAGTTCGTATTCAGGCACCCTGAATATGGGGTTGCCACCATAGTAAATCCTGGAGACAATGGTGGCAATTCCTGAGGCAATGACTATCGCAGAGAATGAGGTCATCTCGTAATTTCCAAGAAGGACGATCTCTGTGGCAAACATTACACCTGCAATAGGGGCATTAAAGGTGGCCGCTATCCCGCCTGCAGAGCCTGCGGCAATAAGTAGTTTTATTCTGTTACGGGACACCTTCATTACCTGGCCTGTTAGAGAGCCTATTGCCCCGCCAATCTGGGCAATAGGGCCTTCAACACCTGCAGAACCACCTGTTCCTATGGTGAAGGCCGCACTGAGGATCTTTATAAATATTGACCTTGCCCTGAGCTTCCCCTCCCTTACATTGACCTCTTCCAGGAACCTTGGAAAGCCATACCCACTGACTTCCTCACGGAAGGCAAGGATCAGGGGTATGAGGAGTAAGGCACCTGTTACAGGCAGGATGGGGGTAAACACCCTGGAGAGACCACCATCCATGATATGCAGGAGCCTTGAACCATTTATGAATACCACCTCATGGACAAAACCCATGGTTGCACGGAAGAGCATGTTTCCAAAGCCACTCAGGAGCCCCACCACGATTGAGATTATGATGAGAGTGGTATGTTCTCCGAGTCTGAGTCTGGCCAGTTTTGTGACATCTATATCCTTCAGACTCATGTATCAAGATCCCCAAGCCAGACGAGAAACCTCTTCACCTCTTTCTGATTTCTGAGATAATAATCGGCCTCCTCACTCCTTCCAACGCTTATCCCGATACCCCTTCCACGCAATATCTTGAAGGCATCCTCATCAGTCACATCGTCACCGATATAGATAGGCATCCTGTCTTTTCCGAGGTTTTTAATGATCCATTTTACTGCATCGCCCTTGTTCCATATCCCATACGGTCTTATCTCAAAGACCTTCTTGCCCGATGTTATCCTGAAGAGGTCCTTATACCTTTCAGCGGTTGACCAGAATATGTCGAACACCTTACCAAGATCACGGGACTGTACCTTTCTGTAATGGATGCTCGCCGTGATACCCTTCTCTTCAATAATCACCCCCCTGACAGAGGAGAGGGCCTCTCTCATCTCCCTGATGATCTGCTCAAGGATCCTTTTATTGTCGCCAAGCTCAGGGCTTACAACCAGTTTCTCTCCATCCCATATCTCAGCTCCGTGATTTCCAGCATATATTATGTCCGGCAGACCAACCCTCTCCTTTACATCATCCAGGCCCCTGCCACTTACAATCGCCACGGGCATCCTCTCCTTCAACATCCTGATGATTGAACGCATATCCTCTGAGAGCACCGCCTTTTCAGGGGTCCTTACGATTGGTGTGAGTGTGCCGTCGTAATCAAGGAAGAGGAACAGATTGTCCCTGGGGATCTTCTCAAGATATTTGAAGACATATCGATATCTATAGGGCTTCATTGAATACAATATGGATATCTCTTCAAGGATGTCGGATATCCACTTATAGATATCCCTCTCCTTCACCTGCATCCTGAGGGTCTTCATCCTTGACCGCCTCTCTGCCCTGGACATGCTGAGGGCCTTTCTGATACACTCTGAGAACTCCTCAAGATCATATGGGTTGACGAGGATGGCTCCATCAAGCTCCTCAGCAGCTCCAGCAAACTCGCTCAGAAGCAACACCCCTTTCATGTCCACCTGTGAGGCCACAAACTCCTTTGCGACCAGATTCATCCCATCATATATAGAGCTTATAATGGCCACATCCGCCATCCTGTAGAAGGCAACCAGGTCTTCGTGTTCTGCTTTGGTGTCTCTGTATATAATGGGCATCCATGTGTCGGTTGAATACTTCTTGTTGATCTCCCTGATCAACTTCTCAAGGGTTGCCTTGTAGCTTATATAAGGTTCCTTTATCCTTGTGGGGACCGTTATCTGTATGAATGTAAACCTGCCCCTATATTCAGGGTATCTATCAAAGAACAGGTCTATGGCCTGAAACCTCTTTATCAGGCCTTTTGTATACTCGAGCCTGTCAACACCTATCCCTATGTACTTATCATAGAGGTTATATCTGTCCTTTAACTGTTCGATGGTCTTTACTGTCCTTGGTGAGGAGGCGAGGGAGTCAAATTTTTTATAATCGACACTTATCGGAAAGGCCTGGAGCTTTGTGATATGACCCTTATAGATTATGTTCGAGCGGGCCCTGTCGACCCTGGCATCCTCAAGGAGATTGCAGACGCAATCGATAAAATTATTCACGAATAAGGGTATCTGGAAGCCTATGAGGTCATTACTCAGGAGCGCCCTTATTATCTCCTCAGCCTGGGGGCAGACCCTGAAGACACTGTAGTCAGGCCATGGTATGTGCCAGAAATGTGCGATTGTAAGCTCGGGGTTTATCCTCCTGAGCATCCTTGGCAGGAGACACAGGTGATAATCATGGATCCAGACTATGGACCTCTTGTCTGCCTCTTCAAGGATGGCATTGGCGAATGCCTGATTAACCTTCTGATAATCATCCCAGTATTTCTTCCTGAAATACACCTTCTCCAGCGTTATGTGGCACAGTGGCCAGAGGACATGATTGGAGTATCCGTGATAGTAGTTGTCCACCTCCTCTGGAGTGAGCCATACCCTCTTCAGGGTATAGCGTGGCCTGTTTGGTGGCACAGGCACACAGGACTTGTTATCAACGGTCTCCCTGTCTGCAGAACCACTTCCCCATGCAACCCATTTCCCACCGATTGCATTCAGGACCTCATCCATTGCAGAGGTGAGACCACCGGCAGGCCTTGAGACCTTTATGAACTGTCCTATCTTCTTATGTATGTATGGTTCCCTGTTTGATACAATAATCAGGGACCTCTTTGGAAGCTTCTCTATAAATGAGACCTTCTCTGAGAGTTGACTCATAGCTCAATGGCCTTCTGTCCCTTGTTCTCAAGAAAATACCATACAGATAGATAATCCCTTATCTGCCTTGTTATAAGGAAGTTTCTCCTCACATACTCCTTTGCCTTCTGCCCTATCCTCTTTCTCATCCCTGGATTATTGAGGAGCTGTCTTATTCTGAAGGCAGCTCCATCGACAGAATAGACAAGAAAGCCAGTCACCCCATGGGTTATCTGATATGGTATCCCACCCACTGCGCCTCCAACAACAGGTTTCTCCTTCCACATAGCCTCTGATACAGTTAGGCCAAAGCCCTCCTTGAGGGACTTCTGGAGCACGATCGTTGCAGCCCTCTGGAGTGCGTTTATCTCCCTTGCAGCAGAGGGTGGCAATAAGAGTATGTGTATATCAGGGTCGTTCCCTGCATAGTCTCTTACCTCGTTCAGGACCCTGGTGCCCTCAGGGTCATCGGTTGCGAGGCTGCCTGCAAGGACAAGCCTGCAGTCATTGTATTTCTTGACCCTCCTGTAGGCATTGATCACACCGATCGGATCCTTAAAGACATCGAATCGTGACACCTGCAAGAGTATGGGTTTGTCCATTGGCACATTCAGCTTATCCATCGTCCTTTTAACCTCTTCCTCTGTCAGCTCTATGTTCTTATCACTCAGAGGGTCTATGGCAGGAGGGATTATGAATTCATCCACAGGCAGTGACTTGGAGAACTTTGAGACGGAGAATATCACACAATCATAAGATCTTACATATCTTTCGAGTCTCTGCCATATATCAGGAAGCGGATTCGATACATCGATGTGGCACCTCCAGACATAGAAGCCCCTCTTTCTATACTCGATCAGGGGGATTGGCTGAGGGTCATGGATCAGGACAAAGTCGGCATCAAGGTCTATCTTTCGGGAGTTTGCCTCATTAACCGCATGATGATGATCCCACATATCCTCTGTAATCATATCCATGTTGCCCTGTAGGGTATTGTGTATCTTTTTGGTTATATCAAAAAACCTATCATCTCCCTCTATCACCTCCCACCTCGCATCAATATCAAGCCCCTTGAGCAGTGGTGTCATCCTCTGGAGGATCTCAGCAACACCACCACCTTTCCTGGTAGAGTTTATGTTAAGGATGCACCTGCCCCTCAGCTTCTCACAGAGTTTTTGGATTAACAGTATATCACCCTTTGGTGCTATGCCTTTATACTGCTGGATCATCCTTCAGGGCGCCTCCATCTCTATCCTCAGGTCTTCCTCAACAAACCCTGCAATCTGTTCCCTTATGCCATCCAGATTGTGCATAAATGGATCGATATTCCTTATCCTCTCTGCGAGATCCTTTCTCCTGAGTGACCCTTCGATCCACCTTGAGAAGTCGTCCACCCCACCGCCAAGCCGCATCCTTGCCTCATAGAAGTGGTAATATATGCTTTCGGCATCGACATTCTTTATGGCAACCAGAAATTCGGCAAGATTCTTTGCCTTTACGCCACAGGGAAACACAATAGTGAGCGCCTCCGAGAAATAGAATTCATTACCTGCAAGCACAGGCCTTGGTTCAGGGAATGATTCCAGGAAGGTGTCTATGATCCTTAGGAGTTCTTTCCTCACATCCTCTATAGAATGGAACATGTATGGATCGAGATTCGAGAGCTGTTCCGCAAGTGCCCTCTCTTCAAGAAAGTGGGCGGTCCATTGTGCGAAGTCATTTGTGTATTCGAGGATGTGGCCTTTTAAAAAATACTGATAGACATGGTGGAATATACACTCATCGCTGACCTCTGATATACCATTGCGGAGCTCCCTGATTGTAGATGCCTTCTTCCCTGTTGCCTTAAGGATGGCGATACACTGTTTGAATTCAAAGGGCCTTATCTGTTGAATGGGTGTCTCTTTGTCTGATGGTCTTCCCTTTGGACTATACCTTGCCATTTAGTCTGTTCACACCTATGGTCTCATCCCTTCCGTTTTGGTGCCTTTCTTTCAAGCCTTGTTATCTGGTTCTCCAGCCTCCTTATCCTTGAGATGATGGATGTGATCTTTCTGTTTGATAGAGGGTCCTTAGCCTTCTTTGTTACAAGGTCATAGAGCTGCCCACCGAGCCTCTCAAACTCATCCTTGACCTTCATATGAAGGGTATGAATCTTGTATCTCCTCTTCCCCTCCTCCGTCAATAACTCGATCTTTTTTGATACCGTTGTTCCACCTTCTCTCAGGGCAGCGATACCCTCTTCGATACTCCTCTTAACATCCTTCTGGATCTTCTCCCAGAAAGTCATGATACCCTCCTTCTTATGGTTTTATTTATTGTCATCCTCAACGGCCCTCCTGATCATATCGAGTATATCTGGCAGGGCAGATGTAACCCTGTCCCAGCTTGCGATCAAAGGAACCCCGAGGGGATCGGTCATGATGGTATCTGCGGCACTCTTTATGCCACTGGTGAATGCCTCAACGGCAAGGCTCTCCTCATGCCTGTCAAATTCAAGGCCATTTATTGCGGCATCATCCTCGTATCTCTTGAGCATATCCTGTGCTGTCCTCACATAGGTCGATATCAGTGTCTTGAAGAAACCCTCTGAGAACACAACCCCCTCTGATGCAAGGGTCCTGAAGAGGGACTTGCATATATCTATACACATCTTCAGGAGGCCCTTTGACGGGTCATCCGCTGAGAGTATCTGGTGTTTGTGCTCGTAGTTGTCTGCAATATCCACCTGACAGACCCTCCTGACCGCACAATTCCTGTATACCTCTGCGAGTATGCCGATCTCGAGTCCCCAGTCACCAGGGATCTTATTGATCCTTGCAAGATCGACATCCATGGAGAACTCACCTGCAAGCGGGTATCGGAAGCTATCAAGAAACTCAAGGAGCGGGAGATGGCCGAGTATCTTCTTGAGTGACCTGAGAAGGGGAGCAACAAAGAGCCTTGTAACCCTTCCATGCATCTTGTTGGTGACACGACTGTAGTATCCCTTACAGAATTCATAATCAAGGTTGGGGCTTGTGACAGGATAGCACAGCCTTGCAAGCATCTCACGACTGTAGGTCAGGATATCACAGTCATGCAGAGCTATCACCCTGATATCCTTTTGAGAGAGCACATAGCCGTATGCCATCCATGCCGATAGGCCCTTCCCCGGTTCACCCAGTGGCAGGCCGGTTGACTTGATAATCTCATATATCTCGGTCAGCCTCTTCCCATTGTTCCAGATCAGCCTCGTCTTTTGTGGAAGGGTAGAGAAGAAGGTCTTTGCATGGCTGAATTCTTCCTCTGTGCACGGGCCAAGGGTAACGACGATCTCTCTTATGTATTTGGCACCCTTTAATTCCTGGATTATCCCTTTAAGGGCATCTCCCTCAAGCTCTGAGTAAAGGGACGGCAATACGAGTGCTATGGGTCTTTCCTGGGAGTACCATGATAGTTCTGATTCAAGCTTCTCAAGATTTGGCCTCCCGAATTTGTGTAGTGTTGCTATAACCCCTGTCTGGTAAAAGTCGGTCATAACTATTATGATATTTTTATGACAAGTATAACCGTTAAAGACCAAATGGTCAAGGGAACTTGGTGATGTCAAGGGAGGATCTTACGGCGATATTTCATGAGGCAATAAAGGCCGTCAACCCCTCTCTCCTGGTTGAGAGACATCTCCGTGAGCTGGACCCTGGCAAATTCAAGAGGAGACTTTTAATAGGCTTTGGCAAGTCATCGGTCCAGATGGCGTATCCGGTATATGAATATTTTGATAAGGGGATGATAACAGAGGGGATTGTGATAACCAAATATGGACACAGCGCCGTGCAGCAGAACGACAGATCAGCAGAACCACTGCACTACCGCACCATTGCTCTGAAGATATATGAGGCAGGTCATCCTGTGCCTGATGAAAACGGCATGGAGGCAACCAACGAGGTGCTACGACTTGTAAGCACGGCCGCTGAAGATACGATGGTCATATCCCTTATCTCAGGTGGCGGCTCCGCACTCCTTGTATCACCGTGTAACGGGATAACGCTTGCAGAGAAACAGGAGGTTACAGACCTGCTCCTCAAGGCAGGGGCTGATATTAACGAGATTAATGCAGTGAGAAAGCATATCTCAAAGGTCAAGGGTGGAAGGCTTGCCGAGATTGCCCATCCTGCCGAGGTGGTGAGTCTCATACTCTCAGATGTCATAGGTGACCGTCTCGATGTTATCGCCTCAGGTCCAACAGCACCAGATCCAACAACATATGCAGAGGCACTGGATGTGATAGATAAGTATGGTTTATCAAAGAGGATCCCGCGTGACGTGATGGATGTGCTTAAAAAGGGCAGAGAGGGGAAGATATCCGAGACACCGGATGATAGCAGTCCTGTGTTCAGAAAGGTAAGGAATGTAATAATAGGGAATAATCGTCTGGCCCTTGAGGCTGCCAGGGAGTGTGCTGAAAGAAGGGGTTACATAGCCGAGATAATAGGTTCAACCATCACCGGTGAGGCAAGGGATGCAGGAAGGTGGCTTGCTGACAAGGCCAGAGAGTTCAAGGGTTCAATGCCTCACAGGCCCAGGAGACCGCTCTGCCTGATCTCGGGAGGGGAGACAACAGTGACTGTCAGGGGAAGTGGCAGGGGTGGAAGGAATACGGAGCTCGCCCTGTCCTTTGCAATAGAGGTTGATGGCATTGAGGGGATAACCCTGCTTTCAGCAGGCACTGATGGCACCGATGGTCCCACAGATGCTGCAGGCGCCGTTGTCAATGGAGATACTGTAAGGAGGGCAATAGGCAAGGGTCTTGATCCCCGCAATTACCTGAACAATAACGATTCTTACACCTTCTTCGAAAAGACAGGAGAATTGCTCATAACAGGCCCAACAGGCACCAATGTGATGGATATGCAGTTGATAGTGATTGAATAAATGATCAAGCTCTCTGATTTATCCACAAAAGGGTTAGGGAGAAATGGATAAAAGTGGTATAATAGCTCATGACATTGATAAAGACACCTGAGGTCACAACCAGTGAGGCCATAAATATGTTGAGGAGGGCCGTGGTATCTTCACTGGATGATGAAGTCCTGAGAATGATTTTTTTTGGCTCTCGGAGAAAAGGGATATTCAGTCCTGATTCGGATATTGACGTCCTGATCATCCTCAGACATAAAAGAAGGGAGTCGATTAATAGAATCTTTGAAATCGGCAATATGGTCGAGCAGGATATACTTCATTATGAAATTCCTCTCACCATACACATTATTTCTGATGAGGAGTATCGCAGATTCAAGGTCTCAAAGAGCCCGTTCATTCTGTCGATAGAGAAGGAAGGGATGGTTATATATGAAAGAACCCCTCAGTCTTGAGGATAGAGTTGCACTTGCAGAGTACCGTAAGACCGTGGCACTGGAGAGATTAAGGGCTGCGGAGGTCCTCCTCAAGGAAGGCCTCTTTAATGATGCAATCTCTAAATCATATTTTGCCATTCATGCAATATCAAGGGCGATCCTCATACTCTATGATATCAGAGCCTCAACCCACGAAGGGGTTAAAACCATGTTTTCAAAGCAGCTGGTAAGAGAGGCAAGATTAATCCCACAGGATTTCACCAAGAAATATTCTATCCTGAAAGCGCTGAGAGAGGATGCTGATTATGAAGATTTTGTAAAATACTCCAGAGAGGATGCAGAGGATGCAGTAAAGACGGCAAGGGAATTTGTAGAGAGGATTTCAGAGATAATTGACAAATTTAGACAACAAAGCAACATGTCATCAAGTCCATAGTTTATACCATTTTTATCCAATTGATGAAAGGTTAGAGGTTCTTCTATTTGAAGAAGTTGATCATCTTTACAGACCTGGATGGAACACTCCTTGACGCCCATACATATTCATTCAAGGGAGCAATATCAGCAATTAAACTCCTCAGGGAGAGGGATATACCACTTATCATCAGCTCAAGCAAGACCAGGCCAGAGATAGAACTTTATAGAAGGAAACTCAAAAACACACACCCCTTCATCTCAGAGAATGGTGGAGGGATATTTATTCCAAAGGGATACTTTAAATTAAGGGTTAAGGGTAAGTTAAAAATTAAGGAAGAGGGAGGGTATCTTATCATCATCCTTGGCACACCATATCCAGATCTGAGAAAGACCATTAAACGACTACAATCAGAGGGTTTTAAGATAAAAGGATTTGGTGATATGACCATTGGAGAGGTCGCCAGTCTTACGGGACTCAAACCCTTAGAGGCCAGGCTTGCAAAGGAGAGAGATTTTGATGAGCCCTTTGTATTCATCGGAGATACGAATAAATTGATGGCCTTAAAGACAAGAGTTAAAGCAATGGGGCTCAATATTACACAGGGTGAATTCTTCCATCTCATGGGCAACACGAATAAGGGCAGAGCGGTTGACATACTGAAGGATTTATATATGAGGCAATTTGGAGAGGTTATGACCATAGGGGTTGGTGATAGTCTTAATGATGTGGAGATGTTGAGGAGGGTGGATTATCCAGTAATCGTTAAGAGGCATGATGGTGGATATGACAAGAGGATAAGGGTCAGGAACCTCATAAAGGCAGATGGAATAGGACCTGAGGGATGGGGTAGGGCGATCATGGAGATGGCGGATAGGTTAACTAAGTGGAAATTATAGGAAAGACTCATTTATAGTAGATACCGGTTTATGTTAAGGATGTCGAGCAGGACATTAATTAGTGTCTTTTAAGAAGGTCTCTATAGCGTCTCCTGAAGTATATACGGTTATAACAGAAATATCCGTATGGGAGAGTATTCATTAAAGGATATTTATAATGTCCTCACCAAGAATGACGCCATCTATCTGCTTGAGCTTATCCATGAAAGCATCTTCTGTAATAGTGATGAGGATCTAATAAGGCTCATAAACAAATTTAACCACCTGGTACCCTTTAACAAGATCGATCCCAATCTCGTAAGGGAGAATTGCTTGAATTTCAGGCTGCAATACTGGGCAGATACATACAGAAAATACAATGCCCCCAGGGTGTTTGTATCCCGTGCAGAAGACTTTGGGCTAAAGAGCGGCTATACTGATGGGATGAGGAATCTCAAAGGTGATAAAGGGAGTCTGTTCTCTTTTGCGGGCAGATCGATAAATAGGGATGTGAGGACGGAGATTTTGCTCCGGTATTTTATCCCCCATCTCCATCAGATATTGATCAGGATATTCTGTAAGAAAAGGCACTGTAACACCACACTGTCGCGCAGAGAGAAGGAGGTATTGAAATGGATAAAGGAAGGTAAGAGCACATGGGAGATATCAAAGATACTCTCTATAAGTCAGAATACGGTGAAGTTCCATATTAAACAGATCATGCGTAAACTCGATGCCGTGAAGAGGACACAGGCAGTTGCGATAGCCCTTGAGCAGGGATTAATTGATACTGACTGACCATTCGTCATCTCAGATTGTCCTTTCTCTGTCTACTGCCTCAAAACCCTCCGATCCATCATTGGCAGCTACCGTAACGAGACCCATTTTTGGTTAAGAAGAATCACCTACCCATTTGGGTAGGTGATTCTTAAGATCCAATTATTTAGGATATGTAGGAACAGTCAAGGAGGGTGTGGTGACCGAGAGACTACAAGTGATGAATATGGGTATGGGATGGATCCCCGATTATCCTGACTTCAGAGACTATACAGAGGAGCATGAAGCAATAAATAAGATCATCTCACCCACTGGGATCACCAGAAAGAAATTGATGCTACTCCCTTCAGTGGATCTGAGACAGTGGTGTTCACCCGTGGAGGACCAAGGTCCACTGGGCTCTTGCACTGCTCATGCAGGGGTGGGGATGGTGGAGTATTATGAAAAGAGGGCATTTGGTAGATATATAGATGCGTCAAGGCTGTTTCTTTATAAGACAACCCGTAATCTCCTGCACTGGAGAGGTGATACAGGTGCCTTTCTCAGGACCACTATGGCTGCACTTGTGCTTTTTGGCGTGCCGCCTGAGGAGTACTGGCCCTATAATATATCGGATTTTGATAAGGAGCCAAATGCATTCTGTTATGCCTTTGCACAGAACTACCAGACAATCAAGTATTACAGGCACGATCCCCCAGGAACACCTAAGAACCTGCTGTTAACCCGACTCAAGATTTATCTGTGTGCAGGGCATCCCTCAATGTTTGGTTTTACTGTATATAGTTCTATTGACCAGGCAAGTAAGGACGGGAAGATCCCCTATCCATGTAGAGGAGAGAGGGTCTTGGGAGGACATGCGGTGGTTGCTGTAGGCTATGATGATAAGATCACGATCAGAAATACAGGATTGTGTGGCTTAGAGACCAAGGGTGCCTTTCTTATAAGAAATTCCTGGGGGACAGGGTGGGGCGACTCTGGGTATGGCTGGCTTCCCTACGAATATGTCTTGAATGGCCTTGCCAGAGACTTCTGGTCAATATTGAAAAAGGAGTGGGTGGATACAGGGGTATTTAAAATTTAAGAAAAGTTGTCCACCCGTCTTGCACTCACCTGAAACTGTGCTCTTTTGCAGGGAATATTCCCTTCTCAACCTCTTCTTTATAATCCCTGATCGCCTTTAAAGCCTCTTCCTTGAGGTTTGCATATCGTTTGACAAACTTGGGTATGAACCTCTCAAAGAGGCCCAGGACATCATGGAGGACAAGGACCTGTCCATCACAGTGAGGGCCTGCGCCTATACCTATGGTGGGGATCGTTAATTCCTCCGTGATCCTTTTTGCAAGCTCCATCGGTATCGCCTCAAGCACGATGGAGAAGGCGCCTGCGTCTTCAAGGATGTGGGCATCCTCGATCAATCGTCTTGCCGTCTCTTCATCCCTGCCCTGAACCCTGTAACCACCCATTCTGTGTATGGCCTGGGGTGTAAGCCCTATATGGGCCATCACGGGGATATCAGAGCGGGTCATCACGCGGACATGTTCTGCGATCTCAGACCCGCCCTCGATCTTTACTGCTGATGCACCTGCCTCCTTGAGAAACCGCCCACCATTTCGTACCGCCTCTTCCAGGGAGGTCTGATAGGACATGAAAGGCATATCTCCTATAACCATTGCAGACTTTACTGCCCTGCTGACCAGCCTCGTGTGGTAGAGCATCTCTTCCATGGTTACAGGCAGGGTGTTCTCAAGCCCCTGCACAACCATCCCCACAGAGTCGCCTACAAGGATTGCATCAATGCCTGCCTCATCTACAATCCTTGCAAAGGGGAAGTCATAGGCAGTGAGCATGGTGATCTTCTGGCCCTCGCGCTTCTTCTTGAGGAAGTCCTGAACGGTGAAAGGGGGCATGGCTCACTAAGTTACGATCTCTACCAGCTCGAGGTCAAACGTAAGATCCTTCCCTGCAAGTGGGTGGTTTGCATCCATCTTGAAATACTCATCAGTGATGTCAACCACCGTCACTATTATGGACTTGCCATCAGGTCTATACATCTGAACCATCTGGCCTATCTCTGGCTCAAAACCCTCTGGCGCCCTGCTCCTGTCAAAATCGAACACCTTGTTTTCATCCCGTGGCCCATATGCCTCTTCAGCAGGGATATGGATGGTCTTTGTCTCTCCAGGTGACATATCAATGACACCGTTCTCAAAGCCTGGCAATAAATCGCCATTACCGATGACAAATTCAATAGGTTTCATCCCAACGGAGGATTCAAATACCTCATCATCTATCCTCAGGGTATAATGAACCCTCACCTTATCACCAACCTTTGCCTTCATAATTAAGTCTCCTTTCATTTAAATTAATTTTAATTGTCATTATAACACAAGTTTTTAAAATTAATCTTTAACTCTCAGATAGAGGGTTTCCTGTAGTATATGAGGATAATCCCTGATAATATCATCACAAGACATAGTATCTGTCCCATCGTGAGAAAGCCTATGATGAAGCCAAGTTGGGGGTCGGGTTCACGGAAGAATTCAATAAAGAATCTCACCGTGCCATAGCCTATGAGGTATAGAGGGATAAAAAATCCCTTAAACGGTCTCTTCCTCCTGATACTCCAGAGGACAAGGAACAGGAATATCCCCTCAAAGAATGCCTCATAGAGCTGTGATGGATGTCTCAATTGATGGGTGCTGTCAAGGGGGAAGTACATACCCCACGGAACATCCGTGATCCTGCCATATAACTCTCCGTTAAGGAAGTTCCCTATCCTGCCAAAGGTATAGGCAAGGGGTATTGTCGGCACAAAGAGATCCGAGAGATCCCAGAAGTCGATCTTTCTTTTATAACAGAATATAATGGCCGAGATTATGACGCCAACGAGGCCTCCATGATACGACATGCCTGCAAGGCCTGTAAAGTGGAGGCCTCCTTCAAAACTGAATGGAAGGATGATCTCCAATGGATGTGATAGATAGTATCGCAGGTTGTAAAACAGCACATATCCGATCCTTGCCCCTATCATGAGGCCGAGTATCAGCCATACGAAGCAGTCCTGGATGAGTGTCTTCTCGTATCTGAAATCTTCTGTCTTCAATCTATAGAGGACAAGGATATAGACGATGGAGAAGGCGACCAGATACATGAGGCCATAGTATCTGAGCTGGAAGGGGCCTATGGTAAAGATGGTAGGGCTGATGTGTTCAGGCAGGTGCTGCCATAATTCTTTCATGAGAACCAATGGTTCAGCCGATAAAAAGACCGACTTAGCAGAGGTTAAAGAAGGCCCGCCCTTTCCATTATAATTGGGACCTTATCCTCCATGCCTATGGCCATGATATGGACACCATCGCAGATCTTCTCTTCCTTGAGCTGTCTGATATGTCTTGCAGTGATGTTGAGCCCTGTATCAAGGGCCTTCTCCTTCCCTGCTGCCTTCAGCTCATCTATAAGCTCCTGGGGGACCTTTATACCGGGGACAAACTTATTGAGAAAATTGGCCATGCCTGCACTCTTGAGGACAACAAAGCCCGCCAGGACCTTTACGGGAAACCGTCTTGCAAACCCCATGAACTCCTTGAATTTCTCTATATCATATATTGCCTGGGTCTGAAAGAACCTTGCACCTGCCTTTACCTTCTTCTCAAACTTTATGAGCTGAGGCTCTACAGGGTTTGCCTCCGGTGTCACCACTGCACCCTGAAAGAAGTTGGTTGCCCCTTTCAGTTCGTTGCCCATCATGTCCCTCCCGTTGTTAAGGGCATCCACTATCTTGAGCAGCTGCACAGACTCTATATCATACACAGGCTTTGCGCCCTTGTGATCTCCTGCTGAGACATGGTCTCCAGTCATACACAGCACGTTGTGTATCCCCAGGACATTTGCCCCAAGCAGGTCTGACTGGAGCGCTATCCTGTTACGGTCCCTGCATGTCATCTGGAGTATCGGTTCAAGGCCATGGTCGAGTGCTATCTTACAGATGGAAAGGGAATTGACCCTCATGACCGCAGATTGATTATCCGTTACATTTACTGCATCAACCTTCCCCTTGAGGAGCTCCATGTGATGGATTGTCTCTGATATGTCCGTGCCCTTTGGAGGGCCTATCTCAGCAGTAACCACAAACTTTCCTGATTCAAGTGCCTCCTTAAATGTCATCCTTTTGTCTCCTCCTTCTGCTTTTTTGCATATAGCCTTCCTGGCTTCTGACCCTTTGACCAGTCCTTTGCCTCTATAGTCTCCTTCATTTCTTCGATATTATCCAACCTCTTCTGCCTCTCGTATATCCTCACCCATGCACAGGGTATGTCAGGGCTCACCTCGCAATTCCCGTCGCTCATACCACCACAGGGGCCGTTGAGCAGTCCCTTTGGACAGTTCGTGATAGGGCAGATCCCTGCCGTCATACCTATTACACATTCACCGCACAGGGAGCACCTCTCGTCAAACATCTGAAACCTCGTCATGTTTCCAAGGAAGAGGGAGTCGTTTGCTGGATAGACAGGCTTGTCAGGGAATATCTCGGTTGCCGATTGCGTGCCTGCTCCACATGACATCACTATGATCGCATCAGCTGCATCACACGCCTCCTTATCCTTCTTCAACTCTATCTTTGTCCCGAGTGTCTGGCACCCTGTCTTTGGAACGAGTTTGCCAGTAACGGTCTTCCCCTGGCCCTTGAGAAATTCTTCCATCTCATCAAGGGCCTCGGGGCTGCCTGTCCCGCACAGTGTTGCACACTCAGAGCATCCTATGAGGAAGAATTTATCGTGCTTTTTTATGCATTCCATGAGCTTATCCCTGTCTTTCTGTTTTGTTATAATCATCAGTTCCTCCTTCGCATGATGAACTCTCTCATTTATTTTAACATTTTACTCTCTCTTCTTTATCAGCTCCAGTAGCTCAACCCTTGTGGACTCCTTTGTGCGGAATATACCCCTCACCGCAGATGTTACTGTCCTTGCCCCTGGCTTTTTTACACCCCTCATGGACATGCAGAGGTGTTCAGCATCGATGATCACCATGGCGCCCTTGGGGGTGAGCTTTTCCATTATCATGTCGGCAAGCTGGGATGTCAGCCTCTCCTGCACCTGTGGCCTCTTGGCCAGGTATTCGAGTGCCCTTGCGAGCTTGCTCAGGCCCACTATCTTGCCACCAGAGGGTATGTATGCAACATGGGCCTTGCCGATGAAGGGTAGCAGGTGGTGTTCGCAGATAGAATAGAACGGGATGTCCTTCAGGAGGACCATCTCATCATGCCTTTCTCCTTCTATGGGTGTCAGCAACTCTTCTGGCGGTGTCTCAAGTCCGGCAAATATCTCTTCATAAAGATCCGCTATCCTTCGCGGTGTCTCCTTGAGACCCGCCCTTTCTATGTCTTCGCCGATACCCTCAAGTATGAGCCTTACACCCTTCTCTATCTTTCCTCTATCCATCTCATCCCCTCATTAAATCCGGCAGGATCACCTCAAATGCATCAACCGCATGGACAGGGTGGCTATCAGGACTTACTGCCCTGTTGTAAAGCATCTCTGCGTTTTCCTCTGTCTGTGATTCAGATACACCTGCATAGGAGGAGAGTAGTTTCTTAAAGACAGAGACCACAACCGACTTATTGTCCTTCAGGGCATTTCTGACCCCATCTATGTTCTGATAAAGCATGCCCCTCCATCCCTGATGGACCAGCTTTGTTACGGTTGCAGGTCCCACGCCTCCTGTCTCAAGGGTATAGGCAGATGCCTTATGTCTTGCAGAGGGATCCACATCACCATAGGGCTTTTTACCGTCCTTTCTGAAGGAGGTGGATGCATCGATTATGAGACAACCCTCCTTCAGCATATCCGCTGTAAAAAAGTATTCTGTATCAGGATGTATGTTATATGGATGAAAGCCCATGCAGGAGAATATTATGTCTGCCCGTCTGGAGAGCTCGGTATATATCCTCAACTGTGTCTCCCTATCGGTCTTCCCTCCTGAGCCTGTGCGTGTATGTAATGGACCAAGCGTCGTTGCATCGAACCTCTTGAGGATGTTAAAGAGTGGCTCCCCGACTATATTGCTCCTTCCGGCAACGAGCACCTCCAGACCTGCAAAGCTGGCTATCCCGTCAGGTCTCAGTCTGGCCCCCCTGTCCCTTACAAGGTATACACTCGCAAGGTCTATCATCCCGCTTGGTGTGCAGCAGTCGTAATACCTTTCTGCACCAAGAGACATGAGGCCAAGGGTGACCTGGTTGAGGCCATCGCCATCCTTAGCAATGTTTATACGATTACACAGTGCCGTGGTGTCTATCTCCTTCCCGGCCTTGCCACCAAAGGGGAGCTGGAACATGAGGATGGAGATGGTCTTGTCCCTGTTCCACTGTTCAAGCCTCTCATAGAGTTGCTGTGCTGTGACGGTAGAAGGAAATTCCTCCACCATGCTCGAGAGGCCTGAGAGCTTGGTGGTGGAGGCCTTCATCCCCACATAGCTCCTTGATGCAGCAACCGATGGGTCGTCCCTGTCTCCCACAAGCACGGTGAGAACCTTGTATTCCTCGGGTCTGAGTCCCTTTAAGGCAGGAATCTCCTTGAGGAAGTCAGACCGTCTCTTCAGTTCCGGAATGATTACATCCTGATATCCCTTGGGATACTTCTGTTCGCCTTTTACAGCCCCTGAACCATTTATAACACGATTGTATTCCTCTCCCCTGAAGGGCCGAGAGATTATGTGCTTGAACTCATCATTTGAGAATAGCCAGTGGTTGATACCACCAATCCTGCCGGTATAGTTTCTGTAACCCATAACCCCTCCTTTATCATGAAAGAGATTAAGAGTTAAAAGTTTAACATTTAACAATTTTAAGTGTCAAAACAGGCCAGAAATTGGTATATGTATTGTGGTATATTTCTAAAATGATTGGTATTATTGCCTTCTTCATCATAATATTTTGTTCTTTAGAGGCCCATGCAGGAGATATAAACGAGATCATGACAGGGGGTGCAAGGATCCTCTTTCCTCCCTCCCTAATCCAGGGTGCTGAGGAGATAGCAAGGATGTATCCAGGGGTGAAGGATGAGACCACCAAGAGGCTCGGGATTGATTTGAAGGCAGGACCCACCGTTTATCTGGCACACAATGAGGAATTTCGGAGGATGACAGGTGGGGTGAGTCTTGTCACCGCCTTTGCAGTGCCAGGGGCTGATCGTATAGTGATTAACTATTCAGAGATGAAGAACTCGTCATTGATCCTCAAATCGACCCTGATGCACGAGCTGTGTCATCTGATGCTTCATGATTATATTGATAGCTCACTGCTGCCAAAGTGGTTTGATGAGGGCGTGTGCCAGTGGGTGAGTGGAGGGATGGCAGACATCATCAACTTTGATAACAAGAAGGTCCTCAAGGAGGCCACGATTACAAACAGCTACATCCCGTTGAATGTGCTGAGAGATCGTTTCCCCTCACAGGATAAGGCGTTGATGTTATCGTATGCAGAGAGTCGAAGCATCATAGAATATATCCATGAGACCTATGGAAGGGAGGGAGTATTATTGATTATAGAGGCACTCCACAGGGGAAGGACGATTGATGGGGCGGTCAGGGAGGTTCTTTCCGTTACCTTAAAAGGGCTTGAGAAGAACTGGCATGCCTATCTCAAGAGGCGCTACACATGGTATTATTTTGTTGCTGACAATATCCTCTGGATTGTGTTTATATTTGGTGCACTTATCACCTTTGCAGGATATATCAGGATGAGGATAAGGATGAGGAGACATTTTAAGGAGGATGAAGAGGAACCATTTTAGCTCCTGAAGTCCCTGCAGAAGATGGTCCTTGTATCGGTGATTATGATATCAACCTTTATGTCATGTGACTCTGCGGGAATCCTCTCCACAATCTGCTCTTCAAAGGCAAGGGCCACAGAAGGGATGTGACCCCTGATGCCGACAGGATTCTTTTTTTTATATGCAAGCAACCTGTCATAATAACCCGCACCATATCCGAGGCGGTTACCAGAGGGATCAAAACCGATGCCAGGTATTATGATAAGGTCCACCTCTTCGAGCTTGATGCCCCTTGACCTTGCCGGAACAGGCTCGGGTATACCGATGTTGTTGGGTTCGAGCTCTGATGTATCCTTTATCTCATATAACCTCAGCCTCTTATGAGGCCTGTCGATTACAGGTAACGCTATCCTCTTCCCCATCCTGAGTGCATGTTCCATACACTTGATGGTCTCCACCTCTGACCTGAAGGATGCGTAAAAGAGGATGGTCTCTGCCTCCTTGAAGTATTTGAGGCTGAATAGTCTCTTCCTTATACTCTTTTCCCTCAACTCCTTCTCTTTTTTATCTATGCTGTCTCTCTTCTTTATGAGTATCTCTCTAAGGGTCTTCTTCAAATAAGGCCCTCCAGCCTCTCTTTTATGGCCCTTACTTCCCTGAGTGTGTCCCCGGATGCCCTGTATGAGGGGATGCCCTTCATGTCAGACTCAATGATCAGGGTGTTAAACTTTATCGCTCCAAGGAATTCAAACCCCCTGAGCGACTCCTTTATGAATTCAATATCATCCTCACCCCTGACCTTATTGGCGATGATAAAGACCCTTTTTATTCCCAGTCCCTCTGCAAGCCCCCTGATCGTTAACGCCGTCTGGATGCTCCTCTGGCCAGGCTCTACAACCACTATAAAGGCATTAACCCCCTCTGTCGTCCCCCTTGTGAGGTGTTCTATACCTGCCTCCATATCCACGATTATGACCTCATCCCTCTCCAGCACGAGGTGTTTGAGCAGCCTTCTCAGCAGGGCGTTCTCAGGACAGTAACACCCTGATGAGGCTGACTTTGATCTGCCAAGCACAAGGAGCCTTATACCATTAATGGTGTATCCAAACTCATCAGGTATGTCATCAACCTTTGGGTTGAGCCTGAATACGCCACCGATGCTTCCAGGCTTTGCCCCTGTCCTCTCCTCGATCAGCTCAGGCATATCAGCGATCGGACGGATGCCCCTCATATCATCCTCTGAGAGACCAAGCGCAGAGGCAAGATTGGCATCAGGGTCTGCATCAACCGCTATCACCCTCCTGCCCTCAGATGAGTATATGTGTGACAAAAGGGCTGCGATCGTTGTCTTCCCGACTCCACCTTTCCCTGTTATGGCTATCTTCATCGCCTGATATTTGAGAGCAGGACCTTCCTCATCAATTCGACAGGCGGCCTCTTGCCTGTCCAGAGCTCGAATGCAAGTGCACCCTGCCACAGGAGCATACCAGAACCATTGATGGCCTTTGCCCCTTTCTCCTTTGCCTCTTTCAGGAGTCTTGTGTTCTTATAAACAAGGTCACACACGACCATTTCAGGTGATATCGCCTCAGGTTCAACAGGGAGGGGGTCATCGTCCTTCCATCCAAGGGGGGTGGCGTTTATTAGTATATCCTGCCCTCCCATATTCCTGAGGTCATCCAGCAGATACACACCCTTTTGGAATCTGTTGAGGTCGTTTACGAGTCTTTCTGCCTTTGCCCTGTCTATATCATAGAGATGGAGGGATGCCGCCTTTTCACCAAGGCAGTAGCTTATGGCCCTTGCTGCACCACCAGCACCTATGATGAGTATCCTCTTACCCTCAAATGAGACCCCTTCCTCGGAGAGGGAATGGAGGAATCCCCTACCGTCTGTATTGTATCCATACAGTCTCCCATCAGAGTGGACTATGGTATTAACAGCACCTATAAATAAGGCCTCCTCATCAACCGTATCGAGGAGCTGGATCACCTTTTCTTTGTGCGGGATGGTTACATTGACCCCAAGGAGTCCAAGGGCCTTTATGGCCCTCACAGCATCCTTCAGATCCTCGGGTGACACATCAAAGGCAACATAGCAGATGTCCAGGCCCATTGCCTCAAATGCAGAGTTGTGCATTAGTGGAGAGAGTGTGTGTTCAATGGGATGACCGAATATACCCACTATCTTGGTCTTACCGCTTATTTGCATTTATAATCCCCCTTACCAGTCCTTCGGGCGTTGACTCTACCGGTATTACATGTATGCCAAGGCCCTCTTCTATGTCCTTTATTGTAACATTATCAAGGAAGACGGGTTCGTCGTGTTTGAGCGTTACATCAGGCACGAGCAGACACTCTGCCTTTGTCGTGCCAACAACGGCCTTGAATATGTCCTTGCCGGTAAGCAGTCCTGTTACTGTAACGCTCGGTCCGAAGAACTCATTCTTGACCTTTATAAGGTCTATGCTCAATCCCTCGATCGCCCTCAGCCGATTGATAAAATCCTCAAGGTAGGGTGCAAAGGATACACCTGTTATGACAGCCACCCTTGTCTCATCTAACTTCTTTGGAAGCCTCAATCTCTTGGTGGAGGCGAGGAAGGATGCGACGAGGCCAACACCATTCTCTATCTGGGGAAAGTCCCCGTATTCCTTGTATGAAGGGAATGGGACACCTGCCTTTATATAAAACTCATCGGCAACATGGACAAGGGGATCGCCATGCCTCTTCTTGAACTTCCTCCTGAAGTCCTTTGCTATCTCTATCACCCTGAGGGCATCATCCCTGTTTACCGGTCTTATACTGCCCTTCCTGTATCTCGTCAGCCCAACAGGGACAAGTGCCACTGACTGGAGATAGGGGTAGAACCTCTGCAGCTCTCTCAGGGTCTTCTGGAGGTTCTCTCCGTCGTTTATTCCAGGGCATACAACTATCTGGCCGTGTATCCTGATCCTGTATGATGTCAGCTCTCTCAATCCCTCGATGATGTCACCGGCCTTTGGATTGCCGAGCATCTTCCGTCTTATGGTGTTGTCTGTTGAATGTATGGATACATATAGAGGACTCAGCCTCTGCTCGGCAATCCGTCTCCTGTCAGCAGGGGTCAGGTTTGTCAGGGTTATGTAATTCCCATAGAGGAATGACATCCTGTAATCGTCATCCTTTATGTATAGAGACCTCCTCATACCCTTTGGTAGCTGGTCAACAAAGCAGAAGATACACCTGTTCCTGCATCTCCGGATCCTGAAGGATCTGAATTCTATCCCTATGTCTGAGTTGCCCCTTCTCTTGATCATGATTGTGTGGGTCTTATTGTCCCTGTTGATCTTCAGGTGCAGGGTCTCTTCCTTTGAATAAAAGAGGTAGTCTATCACATCCCTGACAGGATGGTTATTTATGCTGAGGAGTGTATCCCCCTTCTTGAGGCCCTTCTCCTCGGCAATACTCCCTTCCTCAACCTTGCTGATTATAGCAGCCATCTAAATGCCCTCGGTCTCGACCACCCTCAGCCCCCTGTATACATACTGCAGTCCTGACAGTGCTGTCAGGGCTGCAACAAGGATGAGATAGGGCAGGGGGAGTATCGATCTGCCCTTGAGGTTTATTGACAGGAGTGTCAGTCCTATAAGAAGGTACTGCAGGATGTTTGATGCCTTTCCAAGGAGGCTCGGTTCAACCCTCATCCGGTTGGTTGCAAAATAGAGTATGAGGACGCCTGTGATGACGATTATATCCCTGCTTATCACTATGATGGTGAGCCACTTTGGTATGATCCCGTTGGTTGTCAGCAGGATAAACGATGTGATGAGTATAAATTTATCGGCTATTGGATCGAGAATCGTCCCGAAGTTGCTGACCTGCCTCTTCAGACGGGCGATGTAGCCATCAAGCACATCCGTTACACCTGCAGAGGCAAATAGTATCAATGCGTATAGATACTCATTATACAGTAGTGTGGCAGCATAGAATGGCATGAGCAGGATCCTGAGGAGCGTTATCAGATTGGGGAGGTTCGTTGTGGACAGTAGAAACATATAAAACCTGCAAATTTAAAGTGTTAACAATGCTATGTTAATAAATTACTTTAAATATGAGGCAGAACCTTAGGATAAGGATGTTGCAGTCACGGTAGCACGGTGACTGCAACATCCTGTACAGTATCCCTCAGAACAGGCCCTTAACCCTTCCTGTCTCGACATCCACATCTATCCTTCTATATGCAGGGTCAGAGGATGTGCCTGGCATGAGCTTTATATCACCTGCCACAGGGACCACAAATCCTGCCCCCTTGTAGACCAGGATATCCCTCACAAAGAGCTTCCATCCCTTTGGCACGCCCTTGAGATTGGGATTATCACTGAGGCTGAGGTGGGTCTTGACCATACAGGTTCCTAACTTACTCAACTCTTGGTCTTCCTCTATACTCCTTGCCTTCTGAAGGGCCGTAGGTGAATATTCCACTCCATCGGCTCCGTAGACCTCTTTGGCGATCAATTCCACACGGCGCCTCAGAGGCACATCGAGCTCGTAGAGTAACCTGAACTCATTAGGTTCGTTACAGGCGTCTATCACTGCGTCAGCAAGTTCAAGGGCGCCCTCACCACCATACTGCCAGTGCTTTGACACCGCAACCCGTGCGCCTGCCTGTTCCGCAATCCTCCTGACTGCGTTGATCTCGTTGTCTGTATCTGTGTAAAAGGCGTTGATGCAGACCACAGGATTGATGCCTGCCTTCTTGACAGTGTTTATATGATGTACGAGGTTCTCACAGCCCTTCTCTACCCACTCCACGTTCTCTGACTTGTACTCCTCTGGTATCGGTCTGCCAGGAACGGGTATGGGTGCCCCTCCATGACACTTAAGGGCCCTTATGGTGGCAACTACCACCGCTGCATGGGGCTTAAGTCCAGAGAATCTGCACTTCAGATTCCAGAACTTCTCAAACCCTATATCTGCCCCAAATCCAGACTCTGTTATGTGATAGTCAGCAAGCTTCAGTCCTACCCGGTCAGCAATAATGGAGGACTGACCTATAGCTATATTGGCAAATGGACCGGCATGGACCAGGACAGGCTGGCCCTCTATGGACTGCATGAGATTGGGATTCAGGGCCTCTACCATCCATGCTGTCATGGCCCCCGCAACTTCCAGATCCTCGGTGGTGATGGGATTACCCTGTCTGTCATAAGCAACCACGATCCTGCCTATCCTCTCCCTGAAATCCCTGAGGTCTGTTGCCACAGAGAGGATGGCCATGACCTCTGAGGAGACCGCTATATCGAATCGGGACTCCATCATAAATCCATCCATCTTGCCACCGATACCAATGATTATCTTCCTCAGTGCCTGGGCACAGAAGTCAATGATCCAACCCATCTGTACGTTTCTTGGGTCGATATTGAGCCTCTTGAGGTTACGCTTGGCCAGCTGTTCATCAGAATAGTTGAATTCATGCTGCATCCTGGAGGTAAGCGCCACCATGGCAAGATTATGAGAGTTCATGATGGCATTAATGTCTCCTGTAAGGCCCAGGGAGAAAGGCGTAAGGGGGATACACTGTGAGAGGCCACCTCCTGCTGCTGAACCCTTGATATTCATGGTAGGGCCACCAGACGGCTGTCTTATAGCAGCAATAACATTCTTGCCCCTTTTGCCCATACCCTGGAGCAATCCAATGGTAGTGGTAGACTTACCTTCACCCAGTGGGGTGGGGGTAATTGCTGTCACATCGATATACTTTCCATCCGGACGGTCCTTCAACCTGTTGAGTACACTCTTGTAGTCAATCTTTGCAACATAATGACCATGGGGTAGTAGCTCCTCCTTCTCAAGGCCCATCTCCTCTGCCAGTTGATAGACCGTCTTCATGTTCTTTTCTGCTGCCTCAGCAATCTCCCAGTCTGCATGTTTGGTTGGATCAAGTGGCATTTTTCCCCTCCTTTTTATAAAAGAATTTTCTGCTCAGGGAAGCGTTTTTGCACTCTCTATAAAAAGGATTTAAGACTTTATCATAGAAGAAGTATCGCTGTCAAATGGGTGCCTCTTTCCGGTTAGGACATAGTATCCACTGTGAGAATAATAAACCATGGAAGAGGAGGAATATCAGACCCTTCGTCCCCAGGGATAAAGAAGAAGCCTCT
>MTOQ01000039.1 GCA_002011735.1 Nitrospirae bacterium JdFR-81
GCGCTGTCTCTGCGAGGGGCCCGGCGAACTTGAGATACCGGTGAAGACGCCGGTTACCCGCGACTAGACGGAAAGACCCCGTGCACCTTTACTACAGCTTGACAGTGAACTTTGGTTAAGCATGTGTAGGATAGGTGGGAGGCTGTGAAGCGGGGACGCCAGTTCCCGTGGAGCCGTCCTTGAAATACCACCCTTGCTTAATTGAGGTTCTAACTCGTCCCCGTTATCCGGGGAGAGGACACTGTCTGGCGGGTAGTTTGACTGGGGCGGTCGCCTCCTAAAAGGTAACGGAGGCGCCCAAAGGTCCCCTCAGGCTGGTCGGAAATCAGCCGTTGAGTGCAAAGGCATAAGGGGGCTTGACTGCGAGACCGACGGGTCGAGCAGGTGCGAAAGCAGGGCTTAGTGATCCGGTGGTCCCGTGTGGAAGGGCCATCGCTCATCGGATAAAAGGTACGCCGGGGATAACAGGCTTATCGGGCCCAAGAGTTCACATCGACGGCCCGGTTTGGCACCTCGATGTCGACTCATCGCATCCTGGGGCTGAAGTCGGTCCCAAGGGTTGGGCTGTTCGCCCATTAAAGCGGTACGAGAGTTGGGTTCAGAACGTCGTGAGACAGTTCGGTCCCTATCTGTCGTGGGCGCAGGAGACTTGAGGGGAGCTGTCCCCAGTACGAGAGGACCGGGATGGACGGACCTCTGGTGTGCCAGTTGTCGCGCCAGCGGCAGCGCTGGGTAGCTATGTCCGGACGGGATAACCGCTGAAAGCATCTAAGCGGGAAGCCCACCCCAAGATTAGGTCTCCCGAGCCGTAAGGCTCCTGAAGGTCCCTGGTAGACTACCAGGTCGATAGGCTGGGTGTGTAAGCCCCGAGAGGGGTTGAGCTAACCAGTACTAATAGACCGTGAGCCTTGACCCCTTTATTCCCTTGCCCTGCAGAAGGGGAGGGGACTTCTACAGTTGTCAGAGAGATAAACAGTGAAGGGACAAAAAGCCCACTTGTCTGTGGGCGTTTTTTGTGGTATAAGTGTAAGAGAGGGGTGTTAGTGGAAGATGAAGGAGAAGGATGTCTTTGACGAGCTATTAGAGGTCGGGAAGAAGAGGGGCATCATCACCTACGATGAGATAAACGATGCCCTGCCTGCCGAGTTCTTCTCTCCTGATGAGATAGAGGATCTGATGGATCTTCTCCAGGACATGGGTGTGCGCGTGGTTGATATGGAGGAGGCTGTTCCACCTGTTGAGCCCGAGGAGGTTCAGGAGTATGAGAAGACAGAGGATCTTGTCCAGGCATACTTCCAGTCCATGGGTGATATATCGATCCTTACAAAGGAGGAGGAGGTAGAGCTTGCTAAGAAGCTCGTTGAGGGCAAGGAGCTTATCAGGGAGATAATAAAGCCACTGTCCCTTACCAAGAAGATAGAGAAGAGCCTTGTGGCAGAGGAGGACATGGAAGAGGATGAAAGGGCAGTGATTGTTACGGAGAGGGTGTTGGAGAGGCTTGAGGAATACGTAAAGGAACTGAGGGCTGTAAACAAGGAGCTTGAGAGATATGGCGGCAGTCTCAAGGGTCTCAGGGCACAGATAAGGAGTGAGAAGGCAAAGAAGAGGGTCAATGCCTCCAAGCTACAGGAGATGCAGGACCTGCTTGCCCGCGCTCAGAAGACCTTTAAGAAGATCGAGTCCGAGGTCGGTGTGAAGGCCGGCGAACTCCTGCCCCTGTGGGACAGGATATACAAGGCACAGCAGTATGTGAGAGAGGCAAAGAACGAACTCATAACAAGGAACCTGAGGCTCGTGGTAAATATAGCAAAGAACTATGTAGGTAGAGGACTGCCCCTGCTTGACCTCATACAGGAGGGTAATATCGGCCTGATGAAGGCAGTTGATAAATTCAAACATGAGAAGGGCTTTAAGTTCAGCACCTATGCGACCTGGTGGATAAGACAGGCCATAACCAGGGCACTCATTGACCAGACGAAGACCATAAGGGTGCCCGTTCATATGATGGAATTCTACAACAGGGTGACAAAGGTCTCCAGGGAGCTGACACAGACCCTTGGCAGAGAACCGACCGATGACGAGATAGCAAAGAAGCTGAAGGTCCCGACAAGGAAGGTGGAGGAGGTCTTCAGGGCGATACAGGACCCAATAGCACTCCAGACACCTGTTGGTGATGAAGACACAGAGCTTGAAGACTTTATCGGGGATCAGAACAGCCCATCTCCTTACAATGACGCCGAGAACAAGGAGATATCCAACTACATCAAGAAGGTCCTCGGCACCCTAACGCCAAAGGAGGAGCGGGTTATAAGGATGAGGTTCGGGATCGGTGTTGACAGGGACCATACCCTTGAGGAGGTTGGAAGACACCTGACCATCACAAGGGAGAGGGTAAGGCAGATAGAGGCAAAGGCCCTGAGGAAGTTAAAGCATCCAAGCAGGCTCAAGGCCCTTAAGGCATTGATCAGTTCGTAGCATTCCCCCACCTGTCTCCAATTGCTATCTCCCTCCTGCTCTTTAGTACGATAGCTGTGGAGGTGGAGGGCTTAAGGGATATAACCTGTATTGATCCAATGGTTGTTTTTATTGGTGTAGAGGAGAGGACATCAAAGACATCCCCTACCTCCAGCCCATCCTCTTCTCCTTTATCAAGGTAGATTATATCACCAGCACTTATCGCCCTGTTATTTATTCGGGACTCAACGATATACCCATCGATGTCAGGCCTTCTCAGATCCTCCGGCATAAGTGGTGGCTCCATATCATCATAGGGCATCAGGCCGTCTCCAATCTGGACCTCTTCAAATATGTCTACTATCTCAGCAACAGGGGTGTCGTCCTTAATCCCTGTAACCTCCAGTATGCCTGCCACCCTTATTTGATGGCCCAGTGTCCTGCCGGTTCTGGGATGGCTCACCTTCTTTATATCCCTGATGATCAGGAATCTCTCGCCCTTGGTGACCTTCCTGTTGAGCCTCAGATATACAATCTCATTATTACCAAAGACCATCCTCTCTGAGGGTGAGGCCACGATCTGGCCTATGGATGGGAAATCCTCTGATATCCAGCCACTTGCAATATAGAGGTTTTTATCCAGCAGATATCTTACCGGTCTTTCTTCAACCACCTCTGCCTTTGTCGTGGTCTCAGGTGCAGGCGGTGCCTTCTCAACCACGGGCTTTGCCTTCTTGACAGGCAGTTCAAGCCGTCTCAGTTCCTCTTTCGTGGGGATGATTATCCGCTCACCAGGGTATATGAGGTCAGGGTTCTTTATCTGTGGGTTGGCCTTCCATATCTTTGGCCAGAGGAAGTTGTCGTTGAGTATGTCCCCTGAGATATCCCACAGGGTATCACCCTTCTTTATGATATACTCTTCTGATGCGGAGGCTTGTATAATGGTGAATGGGATTATTAATAAAAGGCCTGCAAAAAGGATGAGGATCTTTTTCATATCTCCACCTCGCAAGTTTTATTATTAAAAAAATTCTACAGTGTAGAGGTTATTTTTGCAAGCAAAAACCGCACTTTTAAGTGCAGGCTTTTGATGGGACTTATCAGGATGTATATTCTGAGTTTATTCGAATGTATCCCTCTGTTAGATCACAGGTGAGCACACTTGCTGATCTGTTTCCGAGTCCCAGATCCACCGTAATGTTTATCTCTCTCTTGGCAAGCGCCCTGTCTCTCCTCTTTTTATTATCTGATCCCCTTCCGCCTGCCACATATTTGCGGCCATTAATGTATATATCGATCCTATCTTCCAGCACATCAACCCCTGAATATCCAATTGCTGCCATGATCCTTCCCCAGTTTGGGTCTTCCCCGTAAATAGCGGTCTTTACAAGCATGGACTGTGCTATTGCCCTTGCGACCCTTTCGGCATCAGACTCTGTCCTTGCGCCTTTTACGATCACATTGATAAGCTTTGTTGCCCCCTCCCCATCAATGGCTATCATCCTTGCAAGTTCATATGTAACCTCGGACAGTGCCTCTTCAAACCTCCTGTAGAAGGGAGAGTCCTTTGTTAGGGGTTTATTGCCGAGCCTTCCGTTGGCCATTATTATGACGGTGTCGTTCGTGCTCATGTCGTTGTCAATAATCAATCTATTAAATGATCTCCTGACAGCCCCCCTGATCGCCCTGTCAAGGGCGTCATGTCTGATCGCTATATCGGTGAGGATAAAACAGAGCATCGTCGCCATATTCGGGCATATCATGCCGGCACCCTTTGCTATTCCCACAATGGTCCCTGTCGTGCGTGAGAGCTTGAGCTTTCTGAGCGAGACCTTCGGGAATGTATCGGTGGTCATTATTGCGGTCGCAGTATCCATTATTGAGGAAGGGGATAGCCTCTTTACGAGGGATGGGATGGCCTTCCTTATCCTTGCCATCGGGAGGGGTCTGCCTATTATGCCTGTTGATGATACATACACATGTTCAGGCCCTATATTCAGCTCCCTTGCAACACACTCGGCCATTTCTGAGGCATCCCTCAGGCCCTCATCGCCTGTGCAGGCATTGGCGTTGCCACTGTTAATGATTATGGCCTGCCCCTTTCCTGATCTGATCCTCTTGATATCGAGCCTCACAGGGGCGGCCTTTATCCTGTTTGTCGTGAAGACGCCCGCAACCGTTGCCAAGGTCTCAGAGAATATCAGGGCAATGTCCTTCTTCCCCTGTTGTTTTATACCTGCTGATATGCCTGCAAACCTGAAGCCCTGGATGGTTATATCTTCTTTTTTCATCAGGGAAAGGGTGGATTATCCATGAGGCCCTCTGTCTCGTCAAAACTGTACATAATGTTCATATTCTGTACAGCCTGGCCAGAGGCACCCTTCATGAGGTTATCGATAGCGTTGACTATGATCAATGTATGGTGATCTCCTCTTTTATCAATGAATACAGAGATGTCACAGTAGTTACTGTCCCTTACACCCTTTGTTGAGGGATACTGCCCATCTTCAAGAATCCGCACAAATGGTTCATCATGATAGTGTTTCATAAAGAGCTTTCGTATCTCGGAGTATGTGATCTTTCTCCTCAGTCTTACATATATCGTTGTCAGTATCCCCCTGTCCATCGGGATGAGGTGGGGGGTGAAGATCACCTTTATTTTCTTGCCCGAGATGAGACTGAGTTCCTGTTCAATCTCTGGGATATGGCGATGGGTTGTGATGGCATATGCCCTGACAGACTCATTCACCTCTGAGAACATGAAAGGCAGCGCCGGACTCCTCCCTGCACCTGATACACCTGACTTTGAGTCAATTATGATGCTATCGGTGTCTATTATATCCCTGTCAATTATCGGTGCAAGTCCAAGGATGGCACCTGTGGGGTAACATCCAGGGTTTGCAACTATCGAGGCGTTCCTGATCCTCTCCCTGTTGACCTCAGGCAGTCCATAGACTGCTTTTTTTAATAAATCAGGGAACCTGTGTCCTGTGTTATACCATCTTCTATACACCCCGGCGCTTTTGAGCCTGTAGTCAGCAGAGAGGTCGATCACCCTCTTGCCTGCTTTATTGAGCCCTGCCACTATCTCTTGGGAGGTCTTATGCGGGAGGCAGAGAAAGAATAGCTCTGCCCTGTGTATCAGGGCCTCGAGCCTGAGTGGTTCAAATCTGAGGGTCTTGTCCCTGATGTTGAGGAAGACATCCGATACCCTCTGTCCTGAGAACCTCTCCGAGGTGATGACAGTGACCTCTACCTCTCTGTGCTGCTGGAGGAGCCTGAACAGTTCAGCACCTGTATAGCCACTCCCCCCTAAGATGGCAACCTTTAACATAGTGACAGGTGACGAGTGACAAGTGATGGGTGAATTATCATTTTATCTCCTGAGTTGTCAGGTTTGTTAAATATCGCTCGTTACTCTGGTTATTATCTCTTGGAGAACTGGAAACGCTTCCTGGCCTTCTTCTGACCGTATTTCTTTCTTTCCACGACCCTTGGATCCCTGGTCAAGAGTCCCTCTTTCTTCAGTTTGCTCCTGAAGTCAGGATTGGCCTTTACGAGTGCCCGTGCGATACCGTGTCTGATGGCCTGGGCCTGACCACTTATCCCTCCACCCCTCACCCTTACCATTATGTCATATTTGCCATTTACTCCAACCACATTGAGGGGTTGCTGGACGATCATCTTCATGGTTTCGTATGGGAAGTATCTGTCAAAGGGGAGTTTATTAATTGTGATGTTGCCCTTCCCAGGCCTCAGGAATACCTGGGCAACGGATGTCTTTCTTCTGCCTGTAGCGTTATATTCTATCTCTGCCATATCCCTTTACGCTCCTTTGCTGAGATTAAGGATCTCTGGTTTCTGGGCCTGATGGGGATGCTCTGGACCCCTGTAGACCTTCAGCTTCTTCAGCTGTCTTCTCCCAAGTTTATTCTTTGGTAACATGCCCCTTACGGCTGATATGATTATCCTCTCAGGGGCTTCCTTCATCAGGTCTTTTGCGGATTCCTTCTTGATACCACCAGGATAACCCGAATGGTGGTAATACACCTTTGTATCAAGCTTATTACCTGTGAACCTTATCTTCTTAGCATTTATTACAATCACATAGTCACCTGTATCCACATGGGGTGTATAGATGGGCTTTGTCTTGCCCCTGAGGATCGAGGCGATCCTGGAGGCAAGCCTGCCAACAACCATATCGGTGGCATCCACGACATACCATTTCTTCTTTACTTCTGATGACTTAGCAAAGCTCGTCTTCATCCTTCTCTCTCCATGGAATATCTGCTCTTACCCCTCCTTCAGGTCTCCTCATCCCAAAGGAAGGGTTTTTTATAGGATGATCATTTAAATATGAAAGAACATAATAATTTAAAACCATCATATTTGTCAATGTCCATTATGCCCTGTCACATGATATGTAGGATAATTTCTCCCATGTCCTTTCATCGATCTCCTCTATATATTCTTGGATCGTATAGGCCCTGCCGCACACCGTGCAGCTGAGACTCACACTCCTTCAGCCAACAGAGAGCCTTAGCCCTCCGCCACACACTTTACATTTCATGTTGCAATCTCTCTTGACCATATTCTATAATCGTTACAAATCTCTGTTCCTATTATACAAAAATAAATCCAATAGGTCGAAATAGGTGAAATCAACGGTAAAGAAGAGTAAAGAACAACTCCTCCAGGAACTTGCAGATTTGCGTGAGGAGGTTAATAACCTGCGCAGGGAGCTCCGCAGGCTGAAGCGAGCTGAGAAGAGGCTCAGGGAGAGTGAGGAGACATTTCGTTCACTTATTGAGTCAGCCGACGATTCTATATATTTAGTAGACAGGCACTACCGATATTTATTTATAAATAAAAAGCACCTATCCCGTCTCGGTCTGTCAGAGGCAGATTATAAGGGCCGTTCATATAAGGACTTCCACGCCCCTGTTGAGGTGAGGGAGTTTGTCAGGAAGGTGGATTATGTATTCAGGACCGGTGAGCCCATCAGCTATGAGTACAAGAGCATCAGGGAGAATAAGTATTTCCTCCAGACCTTCAGCCCTGTCAAGGATTCAGAGGGCAGGATAGTGGCAGTTGGAATAATCTCTAAGGATATATCTGATCGTAAGGAGATGGAGGAGGAGCTCCGTCAGCTTTCACTCACTGATGAACTTACAGGCCTCCTGAACAGGCGTGGGTTCTTCACGCATGTCGAGCAGTATCTAAAGATGGTCAAGCGTCAGGGGATCGGAGTGTTTATGCTCTATGCAGACCTTGACAACCTTAAATATATTAATGATAAATTTGGCCACAAAGAAGGCGATTATGCTATTATGCAGGTAGCAAGGATCCTTAAGGAGAACTACCGTGAGTCAGATATCATCGCCCGCATAGGTGGTGACGAGTTTGTGGTTATCCCGGTAGGCTGGGTAGGAAATTGTATAGATATAATCACATCCCGCCTCCAGAAGGCTATAAAAAACTACAACAAGGAAGTTCACAGGGGTTATAAATTATCGGTAAGCACAGGTGTGGCATTTTACGATCCATCAAGGCCCTGCTCTATCGATGAACTCCTCGCCATGGCAGACAAAAAGATGTACGAGGACAAGAGTCGTAAAAAGAGGCTTTCACCTTAAGAGGCACATATGATTGTAATACCCGCAATTGACCTCAAGGATGGTAAGTGCGTTCGTCTCCTCCAGGGCAAGAGAGATGCAGTCACAGTTTATTCAGATGACCCAGTCTCCATGGCAAAACACTGGCAGGATGCAGGGGCGGAACTTCTGCATATAGTGGATCTGGACGGGGCATTCTCAGGTGAACAAAAAAATCTTGAGATAATAAAGGCCATACGTAAGGCCTTGGAGATCCCCATTCAGGTTGGTGGTGGTATAAGGAGTTTGGGATGCATAGAATCCCTGCTGGGACTTAATATAGACAGGGTGATTATAGGAACCTCAGCAGTGCAGAATCCACAGATGCTGAGGGAGGCATGTAAGAGATTCCCTGGCAGGATACTCGTCGGGGTGGATGCCAGAGGCGGAATGGTTGCTGTGAAAGGATGGGAGGAGATGACATCACTAAGTGCCATTGAATTTGCCAGAAATGCACAGGCCCTCGGTGTAGCAGGCATAATCTATACAGATATATCCAGGGACGGAATGCTCACAGGTCCCAATATAGAGGCAATGAGACAGATGGTCAGCGCAGTGGATATACCCGTTATTGCCTCAGGAGGAGTATCAGGTATTGACGATATCAGGGCCTTAATGAAGATAGAGGGCCTGTGGGGTGTTATCACAGGTAAGGCATTATATACAGGGGCACTGGACTTGAAAGAGGCGGTGAAGATCGTGAGACGTAATGCGTGATGTGTGATGAGTAGAAAATGTAAAACCCATAAGGATCTGGATGTATGAGATAAATCTATAGAATTTGCCGAAAAATATACAGACTCACAGCCAGTTAAGAATGAGGAGTATGGAATAATCAGATGAGATCAATATCGAGTAATATAGCAGAAGGAGCAGCGAGAAGCTCTAAAAAGGAATTTATCCAGTTTCTTTATATGGCTATTGGTTCTCTTGCTGAATTAGAGACACAACCAATTATTTCCAAAAAGTTAAAATTCCTGAATGATGAAACGGTATTCTCCGAGGTGGAGTCGATTAGGAGAATGTTATCAGGTCTTATCAAATTTTTAAAGGGCAAAAACTGATTGCTCATTACACATTACGCATAACGAATCAAGATGCTTGCAAAACGTATCATCCCATGTCTTGATGTTAAGGATGGAAGGGTTGTGAAGGGGGTCAACTTTCAGAACCTCAGGGACGCGGGTGACCCTGTGGAGAATGCCAAATACTATGACGAAGAAGGAGCCGATGAACTCGTCTTCCTTGACATAACCGCCTCACATGAAAAGAGAAAAATCATTCTGGACGTTGTCGAGAGGACCGCAAATGATGTCTTCATGCCCCTTACGGTTGGGGGTGGGATAAAAATACTTGATGATATAAGGGATCTCTTGAATGCAGGATGTGATAAGGTCTCTATAAATACCACAGCTGTCAGGGATCCATATTTTATAAGGAACGCCTCGGAGAGATTCGGCAGTCAGTGTATCGTTATTGCTATCGATGCTAAGAGGATAGTAAATGGCCTTTTATCAGACGTGAGAGAAGAACCCTGGTTTGATGATCCATATCTTGGTGATGTACGCGTGGATGAGAAAAGCCTATGGGCCATATCCACACACGGTGGGAGGACGATGAGGCTTATCGATGCTGTAAAGTGGGCAAGGAAGATGGAAGAGCTTGGCGCAGGAGAGATCCTCCTTACAAGTATGGACAGAGATGGGACAAAGGATGGATATGATATAGAGCTTACCAGGACTATCGCAGAGGCAGTCTCAATACCAGTTATAGCCTCTGGTGGAGTGGGTACACTTGAACACCTCAGGGAAGGGCTTGTGGAAGGCAAGGCAGACGCTGCCCTTGCAGCCTCGATATTCCATTACAGGGAGTACTCTATCAGAGAGGCAAAGGAGTATCTCAGGACGAAAGGGGTTCCTGTAAGGCTTTACGGCTATATGAATACAGCCAAATAAGTGGCATCTCTTATTACTGCTTATAACAGGAAGAAGTTTTCTTAATGAAAAGGCATCAGCAGTTTATACGGCCATTGCCTCGGGGTGTTTTTTCTCTATCCTGTAACGTTCGATTACTGGATCACTTGCTGGGTGGGCTTTCATTGTAAAGCGCTTGTCTCCCACAAAGACTGTCACGTCCACAGATGGCAGGTATCGGGCATCAGAGTATCTGGCACATAATGAAGCGGCAAGGTTTATCGTCTCATGTGTCACCTTTCCCCTGATAAGAGTTATCGGACTGCCAAAACCCTCGACCTTAAGCCTTATGTCATTCCTGTCTGCGAGTGACAGTATCTGCAGGTTTTCCTCTCTGTTTCTGCCCACGATGATCTTACACTCATGAGATGGCCTGAAGTGTCTTCCAAGTCTCAGCAGTTCAATATCATTAAAACCGGGATCTGGATTGTGGGTTAGGAGATCCTTCAGTCTATAGGAGTAGTTTGGATCTGTGAGCAGACATCCACCTGCAGGTGAGGCATAATCTGTTAGGCCAAACTCCCTTGCAAGGGCCATCTGTGGTTTTCTTGATCTGCCCCTGAAGTCATAGAGCAGGTCACGATTGACGATCCCCTTCTCCTCAGGTATGGTCTTCTTCAGTAGCTTGGCACTCAAGGGCCTTAGCACATAGCCCTCAACACCTGCCTCTCTGTCTATCACAGGGAAGGTATCCCTCCTCTGGCTCATCGGCCTCTGGCCGAGGACCTCACCTGTTATGAGGAAGTCTGCGCCTATCATATCCATCATCTCCTTTGCCTCTTTTAACATGAGGATCCTGCAGTCAATACAGGGGTTCATATTCTTGCCATGGCCGAATTTTGGGTTTTTTACTATCTCGAGGAATTTATCGGACAGGTGGCATAGTTTTACCTTGAATCCGAACTTCTCCGCCGTGGGGAAGGGATTGGCTGAACAGGATGACCTGTCCCCGATATTGCATCCGAAATGGTTCAGGAAGGTTACGGCGGTCACCTCTATCCCCTGCCTCATCACGATCAGGATGGCAAGCGAACTATCAAGACCACCTGAAAACAGGGCAACGGCCTTTCGCCTCAAAGAGCCTTCTCCTGCCATAGAACCCATCCCTCCTTAATAGGTATATGTAGTGTATAACAATTTATTTTACCAGAAATTTCCCCTTGAAGTAAAAATCTAACTGTTGTAGAGTAGTATATGCATGGGGCTGTTGTGATAATTCCTGCGCGTTATGGCTCTACCCGTTTCCCAGGCAAGCCCCTCTCTCTCCTTAAAGGCAAACCATTAATCCAGCATGTGTGTGAAGGGGTAAAGGACGCAGAGCTCATCGACACAATCTATGTGGCCACCGATGATATGAGGGTATATGAGGTGGTCAGTTCGCTGGGCTATAATGTTGTATTGACTTCGGATGATCACCACAGTGGCACAGACAGGGTTGCAGAGGTTGCCAGGGGTCTGAAGTATGAGATAGTGGTCAATGTTCAGGGAGATGAGCCCTTTGTCAGGCCCGAGATGGTGGATGATGTCGTTCATATGCTCCTGGATGATGAAAGGGCATCAATGGCCACGCTCGCAAAGAGGATAGTCAATATGGAAGAGCTTTCCTCGCCTGATGTGGTAAAGGTTGTGTTTGATGCACAGGGTTATGCAATGTATTTTTCAAGATCACCCATACCCCATCATAGGGACTTGCTCAGGACAGCAGGACAGCAGGACGGCAGGACGACGGTAGCTTCTGAACTGTGCATGTTCAAGCATATAGGGATTTATGGATATAGAAGGGATTCCCTGCTCAGGCTTGCTTGTTTGAGTCCACCCGAGATAGAGAGGATAGAAGGGCTTGAGCAGCTCAGGGCACTCTTTTACGGGATGAGGATAAAGGTGAAGGAGACTGTTCATGACACTATAGGTATCGATACCCCTGACGATCTAAGGAGGGCAGAGGAGTGGCTAAGTTTATCTTCGTAACCGGTGGTGTTCTATCGTCCCTTGGAAAGGGGATCGCTGCATCTGCGATTGGTGCACTCCTTGAGGCGATGGGTCTCAGGGTTACCATACAGAAGTTGGATCCCTATATAAATGTTGATCCAGGCACACTCAGCCCCTTCCAGCATGGTGAGGTCTTTGTTACAGATGATGGTGCAGAGACAGACCTTGACCTCGGACATTATGAGAGGTTTACATCTACCAGGATGTCCAAGGCAAATAATTACACAACAGGGAAGATATACTACAGTGTGATACTCAAGGAGAGGAAGGGAGACTATCTTGGTGATACCGTTCAGGTGGTGCCTCATATAACGGATGAGATTAAGAACGCCATAAAATCGGTCTCTGATGGGTATGATATCGTGATCGTGGAGATAGGCGGCACCATTGGTGATATAGAGAGCCAGCCGTTTATCGAGGCAATAAGGCAGTTCAGGTACGATGTGGGAAGAGAGAATGTCCTGTATATACACCTAACCCTCGTCCCTTATATAAAGACCTCAGGAGAGTTGAAGACAAAGCCTACACAGCACAGTGTGAAGGAGCTGAGGGCAATAGGAATTCAGCCTGACATACTCCTCTGTCGGTCTGACAGGCCGATCCCCCTTGAGGTCAAGAGGAAGATTGCACTGCACTGTAACCTTGATATGGATTCTGTCATCACTGCAAGGGATGTAGAGACCATCTATGAGGTCCCCCTTGTCTTTAGTGAGGAGGGGCTTGACAGGCTGATAGTGAAGAAGCTCTCGCTCAGGGCGGACAAACCCGATCTCAGCACATGGGCCAGCGTTGTCAGAAAGATAAAAGAACCGATTGATACCGTAAGCATTGCCATGGTGGGTAAGTATGTCGGGCTTAAGGATTCCTACAAGAGCCTTATAGAGGCCCTTGTTCACGGTGGCATTGCCAACAATGTGAGGGTGGATATCCAGTGGGTGGATGCAGAGGATATCGAGAGGGGTGGTGCAGACCGTTATCTTGCGGATGTTGATGGCATACTCATTCCAGGTGGCTTTGGTAAGAGGGGTATAGAGGGAAAGATCGAGGCAGCAGGATATGCAAGGCAGAAGAAGATACCATTTCTTGGTATCTGTCTGGGCATGCAGTGTGCTGTAATTGAATTTGCAAGGAATGTATGCGGGATGCAAGGTGCCAATAGCACGGAGTTTGATATCAACACCCCCTATCCTGTGATCTACCTGATAGAGGAGTGGTATGACTTCAGGACGGAGACCATCCAGAGGAGGGATGTCCACTCTGACAAGGGTGGGACCATGAGGCTTGGTGCATATCCATGTGTGCTCAGGGAAGGGACGATAGCCTTTGAGACATACGGCACCAGGGAGATCTCCGAGAGGCACAGGCACAGGTATGAGTTTAATAACAAATATATTGATGTCCTTGAAAGGCACGGTCTTGTCATAAGTGGCGTGAGCCCTGACAAAAGGCTTGTGGAGATCGTGGAGCTGAAGGACCACCCATGGTTCTTTGGATGTCAGTTTCATCCTGAATTCAAGTCAAGGCCACTTGAACCCCACCCGGTGTTCACGGCCTTTATAAAGGCGGCATACAAAGGCAAAAAACTACTCTTTACAGAGGCCTCTGTTGAGGAGGAGATCAAAAAGTGATATATGCTTAAAAGGAGGTCATATGGGAAGGATCGTTGATATTATTGCCCGTGAGATACTTGACAGCAGGGGTAACCCCACCATCGAGGTCGATGTTGTCCTGGACAGCGGTGCCTTTGGAAGGGCTGCCGTGCCATCAGGTGCATCAACAGGTAAGAGGGAGGCCCTTGAGCTGAGGGACAAGGAGAAGCGCTATAAGGGCAAGGGTGTGAGGAAGGCGGTCAGGAATGTGATGGACAGGATACTGCCAAGGCTCAGGGGGGTTGAAAGCACTCAACAGGCATATATAGACAATATCATGATCGAGCTTGACGGGACAAAGAACAAGTCAAGGCTTGGAGCCAATGCGATCCTTGGCGTATCCCTGGCTGTGGCAAAGGCATCAGCGATGGAGGCCGATATGCCCCTTTACAGGTATTTAGGCGGGGTTAATGCACGGCTACTGCCTGTGCCCATGATGAACATCCTGAACGGTGGTGCCCATGCAGATAACAACCTTGACATACAGGAGTTCATGATAGTGCCGGTTAATGCCATGAGCTTTGCAGATGCATTGAGGATGGGGGCAGAGGTGTTCCACAGCCTCAAGGGGATACTCAAATCAAAGGGCCTGAATGTTGCGGTTGGTGATGAGGGTGGTTTTGCTCCTAACCTGAAATCCAACGAAGAGGCCATAGCCCTGATAATGAAGGCCATAAGGGATGCGGGTTACAGGCCGGGCAGGGATGTCCTTCTTGCGCTTGATGTGGCCTCATCAGAGCTTTATGAAAAAGGCAGGTACAGATTCGAGGGTGGCTATAAGACATCAGAACAGCTCATAGACTTCTATGAAGGGCTTATTGAGAAGTATCCCATAATATCGATAGAGGATGGGCTGTCTGAGGATGACTGGAAAGGCTGGAAGGTCATGACAGAGAGGCTTGGTGGCAGGGTCCAGCTTGTTGGAGACGATATATTTGTGACCAACAGGACGATATTCTCAAGGGCGATAGAGGAGGGGATTGCGAACTCTATCCTGATCAAGCTCAACCAGATAGGCACCCTCACAGAGACCCTTGAGGTTATTGAGATGGCTGAGAGGGCGGGCTACACAGCGGTGGTATCACACAGGTCGGGCGAGACCGAGGACACCACGATCGCGGATCTCTCCGTTGCCATGAATACGGGGCAGATAAAGACAGGCTCTATCTCAAGGACTGACAGGATCGCAAAATACAACAGGCTCCTGAGGATCGAGGAGGAGCTTGATGGGTTCGCCCTTTATCACGGCAAGAGGGTGTTTTACAATCTGACCGGCAAGGATGCGTAACATCAGGCGTCAACAGCTTGAACAGAGGAGGAAGGTAAGGCGGCTGGTATTGTACACCATCGGTATACTATCCTTTATATACCTTACCGTCTCTCTCATCATCGGTGACAATGGTCTCATAAGATACATGAGACTGAAATCAATGAGGGATGAGATGGTTGCAGAGATCAACATGCTCAAGAAGAGGAACGAGGATACCAGGAAAGAGCTTGAGAGGCAGAAGGATGACCAGACATTGATCGAGGAGCTTGCAAGGGAACACGGGCTTGCAAAGGAGGGTGAGTTGATATTCAAGTTTGAGGATGAATGATATGTATGAGCTTTCTGTAGAGGCACAGTTTTCTGCTGCTCATCAATTAAGGGGCTATAAAGGGAAGTGCGAGAAGCTCCACGGACATAACTGGAGGGTTCAGGTGACGGTCTCTTCAGACAGGCTCAATGAGATAGATATAGTTATGGATTTCCATGACTTAAAGAGGATCGTTAATGAGGTTATATCAAGCCTTGACCATTCCTTCTTGAATGATGTGTTCCCCTTTACAGAGATCAACCCGTCATCAGAGAATATCGCAAAGTGGATTTATGATTCTGTAAAGAAGAGGTTAAGGAAGGGCTACAGGAATGTGAATCTTACCTCTGTTACGGTATGGGAGTCAGAGTCAGCATCAGCAACCTATTATGAATAAAAAGTGCTACGGACAGCTCTCGGTATAACTCTGTCTGTTGTTACAGTCTATCCTGAAGACATCACACTTCACGCTGGTGTTTGAGTTCCCGAAGGCAGAGACCCTGAAGCAGGGGATTTGTGTATTACCATTAACATCTATATTTGCCTGTATACAGTAAGAATAATTCAATGTTTCAGGATCACCCGGCCTGAAGTCGGGGAGAGCCTCTTGTATCTCGGCGATGTTGTCTATATCATGACCACACGTTCCAAGGGAGATGTACTCTCCGTTATCGTCAAAGTATTTATTCTCAAGTAGATAGAGGGCCTCTATGTTTGTGGTTGCCTCCATGCGTGCTCCTCTTTTAATTGTGCCAATGTAGGTGACTGCTGCAACACCTGCAAGGATACCGATGATGGCCAAAGTGATGAGGAGCTCTACCAGTGTGAAGCCTTTCCGATCCATGACGCCATTATATCAAATCAATACCATTTTGGCAATGATCGTTATCACCTCTTACACTGCCACGGTGGTGTGTAATATGATTCATACAAATTATGTAATCACTTACACAGGGTGGACTGTCCTGTGATATAATTCACTGGAAAATAAGGATTTCCTGGAAGATTTGTGCTGGCATTTTTCTTGCATAACACGAAAATGGTGAGGAAGATGTGCAGGCAGAGAGAAGATGGGTTGACACTGGTTGAGCTCCTGGTGGCCATGACCCTTCTGATGTTTGTCATGCTTGCCACCATTCCATTTATAGTTACAACCATGTCGGTCAATCGTTCTGCATATCTCAAATCAAGGGCACAGATGTTCTCTGCAGACAGATTGAGTCAGCTGCAGTTTCTCCCTGAGAATGTCATCCCGCCTGAGTGTGACAGTGCAAATGAGAGTTATTGTGTGGACGAGATACAAACCCTAAAGGGTGTGACAATGACAAGGTATTACAAATTTGTGCCTATCAATACAAACGGAGGAAAGCCTTCTTCATATATTATCATTATGTATACCTATAATGAAGAAGGGCAGGTCCCTGGCCGTTTCTATATAGCACCATGGATAAGAAAATGAGGACGAAGGAAGGATTTACATTAACAGAACTGCTTGTGACAATGGCGGTATTCGGAATACTCATTGCCCTTATATACCCGACCTTCAGCTTTATAGACCAGCAATCAACAAGTATAACAAATCAACAATCCCTCCAGGAGAGGGCGCAGAGGATACTTAACTACATCCTGAGTGATCTTGCCACAGCAGGTTTCATCGTTGGCTCAACACAGGATGTCCCGTTCTGTTCTCAGACAGGTGTAAAGGTGATCCAGCATGAGGATGGTGAGCCATACGATACGCTTACATTTATTACCTCAAAGCCAGTGGAGATAAAGATCAACGAGAATTGCATAAACCCGAATTCTTCTAATCCATACTGTGATAATAACGATTATTATCTCCATATATGCAGTAGTGTTACTGGCGATCCTATCGTGAACGAGGGTTCTACACAATTTATTGTAGACGCCCCCTTTTCATGTGTAAAGGGCATTTCAGCTGCGTCAACCATTACCAGTAATGGTCGTGCCCTCATTGCATTTGAGAAGGCAACCCAGATAAACCATACATATACCATATCTGAATTTTCATCACATACGATATCGCTATACTCCCCGCTTAACCTCAATATCCGTGAAGGGAGCATTGTGTATACAGTGAGGCAATACAGATACACGGTGGACGACCCTCAGGATCCTAACGCCACCTCTCCAAGGACTCTTAAAAGGATTGGATGGACACATGACTGTAAGATAGACCCTGTAAATATAGACGAGGCCTTTGGCGAGAATAATAACAATGGAGGTGTCGATGCCCTCCAGTTCCAGTATATCTATAATAATCCTTTTACCGGATCGCTCGATACAGATGATACACCTCCACAGGAGATAAAGGATCTGAGAGCAATAAAGGTGATCATACTCGTAAGGGCAGACAAGGTCGAAAGGGACTACACGGATAATAATCAGTATGATCTTGAAGGCACAATAAATCCTCCTCTTGAATTTAATGACCATTACAGGCGCATCGAGCTATCAAAGACAGTGGAGGTGAAGAGTGTTGCTTTTTAATTGTATAAAATCGGATAAAGGGATCGCCCTTGTTGCGGTCCTTGGAATAAGCCTCATATTGATGGGTGCGGCAATGGCGCTTGGGCTCAGTGCTGGCTTCTTCGGAACCACCACAAAGATTACGCGCGAGATAGACCAGATGCGGTTCGTTGCTGATTTTGGCCTCGAAAACTATAGATATTATCTCTGGAATCAGGGATGTCCTCCACCAGGATGGTGTTCCGCAGAGACAGACGAAAATGGCACAAAACAGGAGATACCCCAGGATCGATATGCATCGGTGATGTGGAACCTGAAGAATTCTAATCTATTTCCTGCACAGAATTTCAGTATAGACGATCACTTCTCATTCCAGCATCATATTGCTAAAAATTACATCAGTGCATATGGAGCATATATCATTAAAGGTCATGTCCATTTTCGGAAGGATGGAAGCTGGGTGGACGACAGAAATTATGACTATACCGTATATGCAAAGAGAGGACCAAATCCGAAGATACTGTATGTGGTCTCGACATCGATGAAGAGAAGGAAGATAGGGGATGCCAGTTTACCTGTTGAGAGGTACCCTAAAAGGAGCTCTGTTGAGGTGGCCCTGCATTTCTCCCTGCCATGTCCTGAGGAATACAAACAATTTGGGCAGTGTCCTTCCAAGACGGGTGAGTCAGGAGAGATAGGGGTTCAAACACAACTATTTGGAGGTTACTGATGTTAAGGAGATATAGACATATATTGATTTTATTAACAATACTCATTTCTCTCAATCCCTCAGCAGTGGGGGCACTTGAGAACCTCCACACCTTTGCCAGGGACTCCATCATACTGCCTGCTGATTCGTGCTGGCAGCCCAACAACGATCCTGCTATTGTGTCGAGCCCGCTGAACTCGGTCTGTGATACAGATGTGGACGACCGTTCGCTCTTCCAGCTTTATGGCCTCCTTTATGCACTGCTTGATGTAGGCGATGACCCACAGAACTGCCGTAACGATGATGGCACGATTCCGCAACAGCCCGAGATATTCGGATACTGCAAGCAGATCCCTGTCTACTGGGTGATAGACAGGTCAAAGACTGACCCACAGCAGCCAGACCTTGTGATCCAGGGCAGTTCTGCACCGCTTGTGACGGTCTTCAATAGTGATGCCCTCACCTCTGTTGGTGATGCAAACAACCCCATTTATTATACAGGGGGTCCATTTATTATAGATGCAAACAAACTCACTGATGCAGAGATCCAGAAGATAAAGGATGCTGTGCTTACAAAATTTCCTGCTGTAAAGATGCATATAGCACAGGTAGAATTCGCTGCGAATGTCGATAAGGTGCTTATAGGGAAGCCGCCAAAGGTCGCTGTCCTTAACGAGGGCGCGAGCGAGGTGCTTGAGGATTACATAAGGGCATCAGGACTCTTCTCATGGCAGGGAAATGTCTTCCAGTATGTGAGCGCACTTGACGTCATAGACGGATGTCTCCAGGACCCTGTTTCAGCCAATTGTAGTGTTACCTCAAGGCCGTTCCAGCTCATATGGGCGCCCCACTGGGAGATAGAGAAGAACTGGGGTGCTGGGTATACGCCCAGTCCTTCTGACCAGACCACCGTGGTGAGCGAGATAAGAGACTTCCTTGAAAGGGGTAATGCGGGGTTCTTTGAGTGTGCATCCATCGAGAGCCTTGAGGGCTCATCAGACACAGGTCAGGATGTTGATTCGAGTGTGGCAGGCTATCTGATCGGCAGTGATAGGCAGTGGTACAGGATAGACAAGAATCAGGGTTGTTCAGACCAGGGCAACTGCCAGGCTGACTACCTCGTTTATGAGGAGCCACCATTCTGGCTCATGCAGTGTGGTGGATGGAGGTATGAGGCGACAGGTGGACATGTCCACAATATGAGGCCAAGGTTTGATACAAGTTATACATGGCTTACCACAAAGACCGAGGATGATCCAAGCACATCCTATGACGACAGGTATCTGGGACCAACGGGCGGTAGCTCAGGAAGATTATTGACAAGGTTTATACACGATAATCCTGCAAAACTCAATAACACATATGATCCTGGTGCCACGGATTATTATGTATATGATTATCTCGTGGGTGGTAGGATAAATGCAAGTCCGACACAGGGTTATGTGGTTTACTTCCCCGGCCATAAATATATTAAGTGTCAGAACGACACCATATATGAGGGTCTGCCTGCAAGGACGATAGATATCCATTTTGACAGTGATCCACCTGCTGACAGCACCATATGGGTGGAGGTTGTGCATCAATACTGCACACAGGGCGTTGACTGCCCTAAGGTGTCATTCGATATAGCCAGCCAGCACGGCACCATAATACAGGATAACTGGATCGAGCTCAGTTCTGAGCTTGCTGAGTATGATTCTTCAGACCATGCGCTTGAGGGGGTGTATTTCGTTACCAAGTTCAGTGAGGATGTTGCGACAGACCTTTTGATAAATGACATCATTATCACATTTGATAACAACCTTGGCACAGTAAGCCTTACCAATGTTGTTGATGTTACGGAGAAGCTCAGCCTCTGTGCACCCTATTCATCAGCAAGCCCTGTAAGCTGCGCAAACCCATCCTATCATCCCGAAGAGGCGATCTCGCTCCACTTCTCCGGTGATATAATGGCTGGCACCAATCCAGCTAATCCGGCAGATCCGATAAACATCGTTACGGTCCAGATAAATAACGGCCCCTCTGCACAATACAATCTGATTACAGGTGTGGGAACCGTGGGAGACGATGGAAATGTCAGGATCGATATGACATCTGCAGTCTATGATCAGGCATCCTATGCCCTTAGAAACATAAAGCTTACGAATCTCCAGTGTCAGGAGTATGATATAAACGATATCTATGTCACATTTCCGGATAACGGAGATACTATAAATCTTGACCTTATATATAATGATACAGTAAGTGAGGGGATATGCGACCCTGGTGTTCCATCTGTTGCAAGCTGTTCGTCCGAGTCAGGCCCGCCACCTGCACCATCAGAGGTATCTATCAATGCGAAGCTGGAATTTAAGAGTGAATACAGAAATAACGATGCTGATATCAGACTTGAAATTACCTATGATTGCGGTCAGGGTTGTTCAGGTACTCTCTCCGCGACATATGATGTGAGCGAAAATTCTGGCACGACTTCAGAAGATACAAACTTCCGTATCGATATGTCCTCTGCAAACTGGGATCGTGATCATAAGAAATTACAGAATATAGTCCTTACCAATAAGGATGGATCAAAACAGCTTATAATCACCCATGTAAAGGTATGGTTTGAAAGGAGAAGGAAACTTAAGAAACTAAAGGATACCACAAATAATCGTGATATAGCCTCGTGGGGTGGGGGTACAGATCATAGTCCTGCGGACAAGGATACTCATTATATAATCGAGGAGGAACAGCAACAGGGGGGTGGAGGTCAGCAGACTCTCACCGTGTATGAGACACTTAAACCAGGCATATGCGACTATCATATGAGTCCCTATCTTTCAACCTGTGATATTGACTGGAACTCCTCTAACACCTGCGGTATCAAGTATGTCCTTAACACACTCCTTGCCCTGAAGTTCCAGATTACGTCCTCTGAGTTTACAAAGACACAGCCAATTGTCAAGAAACTCAGCGAGACCGATTACACCTATCTCTACAAGGCAAGTTATGACTATCCGATTTACAGGGGACATCTTAAGAAGATAAGGATGCCCGAGGCAGAGGGTGAACTTCCTGAGGAGGTGTGGGATGCCCAGGATGTGATACCACCTGCAGGCACCACAGGAAATCCCACAATCCCTTCAAAGAATAATTCAACCCGTTATATCTTTACCTATTTTGATACCAACGGAGATGATATACCCGACAAGGTTGATTTTGATACTGACAACACAAGCCTGCTTATGGGACCACTCGGTGCATCTGATGAGACCTCTGCACAGGTGATAATAAACAGCGTGAGGGGCAGGAAGGATGCGGCAGTGGCTGATCCTCCAGGTCCATTTGGCACGGGAGAGGCAACACACAGGCTCTGGGCTATAGAGCATTCAACACCTGTGCTTATGACAGACTCAAGACTTGTAGACCCTGTGGACGAAGGTTCTGTGGCGACAGGTGGTTACAGGGATATAGTGGTCTTTGTTGGTGCTGATGATGGGATGCTCCATGCCTTCCATGCTGGTTCGTATGATACAAATTCAGGTGAGTATGATGTGGGGACGGGCAAGGAGATATGGGCATACATACCTTCAAACCTCCTTGGCTCTCTTGGTGAGCAACCGTTCAATGTGAAGTATAATCCTGACAATCCCACAGACTACTCGATATTTGAGCCAAAGGTGAGTGTTGACGGTTCACCTGCCATTGGGGACTTCCTTGTAAATATAGGGACAGAGGCCTCACCTGCCTATGAGTGGCACACACTGCTTATTGGCACAGCAGAAATAAGGAACACTGCAAATGAAGACCATAGCAAGGGTATTCTCTTTACAATGGATGTTTCAAACCCCTATGCTCCAGAATTGCTGTGGGAGAACAAGTATTATGATACAGATTCTTCAAAGAAGTGTCTTGGGGACGAGAAGAACTGTAACATGGGACATTCAAAGGGCGCTGCTATAGGGAGCGTCTTCTTTGGTGGTGAACTCAAGAGTGTCGCGTTTGTGACAGCCATATGGGCGAACAAACAGAAGGCGACTATTAACCTCAGCAATGAGGAATACAACCATGACTATTGCTATGTGGATGCAGAGACAGAGGGCACATGCTCTGATCCACAATATACAAACAGGACTGACTGTCTGGCAAACGGGGGCACATGGACACCTGATACCCCTCCTGCTGATTGTGTCTTTGGTATCGGTGTATATGCTATAGACCTTATGACCGGTCAGGTGATATGGGATACCAAACTTCCTTATACAGGAGATGCGATAAATATAGCAGAGACAGCCGCAATCCCTGCACTTATGGATATTGATGATAACGGCACAGCGGATTATGTTGTATTCGGAGATGTCCAGGGGAGGCTGTGGGCATTGAATACAGTTAATGGAAAGAGCATAAGAGGTGAGGACGAGACCACCCATAACCCACTGCCTGTATTTGAGGTTCCGTCAGGCTATAGTTGTGATCAAGATACGAGCAGATGCCAGATCACTGACTGGACACCTGCTGGGCCTATGGAGCCCATAGGTGCGGCTGTGAGTGTGAAGGGGAATACAGTCGTATTCGGGACAGGAGGTTCTGACTCTGACTTTGCACCCAATGATAAGAGGTACCACATCTTCGTGCTCAGGATACTCACATCACCTTATAATGGTAAATACTATAAGGTGATGTATGTATATCAGACCGAAGTGGGTGAAAAGATATGGGCAAAGCCACTCATAACCGCTGATATGAATGTCTTCGTTGCATCAGCAAGGAACTACTATACAAGGGAGGAGAATCCTGATGTCTCACAGCTTCAGAGTGAAGGGAGAATTGGTGTCATTGAGCTCAGTACAGGTAATATTACCATTATTAAGGGCCAAAGTGATGAGGAGTGGCTTGAGGGTGGTGTAGTTGGTGGCTTTGATGCAGAGGCGAAACACGCGTATGTTGTTACCCTTAAATCACCATCGGCCAACACAGAGGGGATATACCAGATAGGTGGAGAGGAGTTTACGCTCACGCTATCCACAGATAATCCCTACAATATCCTCTGGTGGAGAAAGCTCTGATGAGGTGCAGAGGATTTACATTGACCGAGCTCCTTGTGGTGCTGGCAGTGGTGATCATCGTCGCCTTCCTTGCCTCCCCCCCTTTATTTACCTGGATGACGAGGCAGAGGGTTGAGCAGGTGGCCATACAATTCTTTTCTGACTTAAAGTATGCACGAAGGACAGCGGAGGTGCAGGGGGCGGTTGGTATAAAACCCCAGAACACAAACCCGACAGAGGTCAATACCCCTCTGCGGAGGATATATGTTGCACTCAATGTTGATAACAATGAATACAGGATATACAGGTGGCAGGATGAAAACATGAATGGTGTTCCTGAGGCAGATGAGTTCTCCCCTGACTTTAATAATCCAGGAGATGATGGGGTATTAAGGGAAGGAGAGCTGGCAGGCGTAGAATTTTCAAGGCCGGGCGACATTGATAAGACTCCCTGTACAAATGGTGATTCAAGCTCACAAAGCCCTATAGTAAATGTGTCTTCCTGTCCCACAGTGGATGGTGTCTTTAATGAAGGTGAATACTGTATAAGATTCAACTCACAGGGTTTCTATGAAGGCCTGGATAATGCTAAAATATTTCTTTATAGAAAGGCATCCCGTCTGGGGCAGGAGATGTATGAGGCCTACGGGATAGCCCTCAATCTCACAGGGGCCATGCAGATGTGCAGGTGGGACTGTCATGAGTGGAATGATACAGGTCAGTGCCTTGATGGTGAGTGGATAAGAATAAGATGAGGAGATCAACCATATTCCTTTTAACAGTCGCTCTATTATTCACCATCCCCTTTTATCTCTCTGGCTGTAGTGGAAAGGAGTCTGCAGAGAGGTTAAAAGAGGCCGGAAAGCCTGCTGGTGGAGGGAGGGGGACGGTTGATACGACAGGAACCACTCCTGAAGTATCGGGTCCAGAGGGTGTAGTGGAAGCTACGAGGGCAACAAAACTCCATATCGAGCCTGAAAACCCCAAGAGGGGCGATCAGCTTATGGCGATGATGATGGAGTCAAAGGGTAAGGCCTATTACCAGTGGTATGTTAATGGAGAACTCCTAAAGGAGGGGAATGAATCCACACTGAGCACAGAGGGTCTTGAGCGTGGTGATTCTGTTATGGTGAAGGTGAAGACCAGAGAGGGAGAATTTGTCTCAGAACCTGTCACCATAGTAAATGCTCCGCCTGTGATAAGGAAGGCCCTTCTCCTGCCTGTTTCCCCAAAGAGAGGGGATATATTGAGGGTGGAGGTGGAGGCTGAGGATCCTGACGGTGATGACTTCTCCTTAAGATATGAATGGAGTATAAACGGTGTGCCAGCAGGGACAGATTCAGAGACCTTACAGGCAGACATAAAGAGGGGAGACAATGTGATTGTCAGGATTACTCCGGTTGATGCTGAATATGCAGAGGGCAGGACGGTGGAGCGGTCTGTTACGATCGGGAATGCCCCACCCGTGGTCGAAGGCGGGATAAAGGGACTGAGGGTAGAGAATGGCAGGCTGACAGGCAGGATAGTTGTGACCGATCCTGATGGTGATGATGTAATGTTCAGTATAGTCAATGCACCAGAGGGCCTGGAGATTGATGACAGCGGTAATATCAGCTGGACATTGCCACCCTCGGCCGTAGGCACCCATACCATATCCGTAAAGGTCAGTGATGGATATGGGGGTGAGAGCCTCTTTAATTTTGAGCTCTCTCTGACACCTCGAAAGGGATAATCAGTAGTCTAATCTCTTCGGGCAGTAATTAATTGTACCTTGTTAAGCAGGAAAGGCTTTTGTTATACTTCAGTATAGCGGAGGTTCTATGAATAGAGATAGAGAAAGTAAGAGGGAATCGGAGAGGCAGAAGGGTTTTACATTGATTGAGCTGATAGTGGTGATGATCATCCTTGGACTGCTTGCTGCACTTGTTGCCCCAAGGATGTTTGGAAGGGTGGGTGAGGCAAAGCAGAAGGCAGCCAAGGCCCAGATAGAGCTGTTTGGGACAGCCCTTGACTCCTTCCGTCTTGATGTTGGACGTTATCCGACAACCTCTGAGGGCCTTGAGGCCCTTATCAAACCTCCCCCAGGTGCCGAGGGCTGGAATGGCCCGTATTTGAAGAAGGAGGAGATACCCCTTGATCCCTGGAAGCATCCCTACCAGTATAGGTCACCTGGTGAACACGGGGATTATGACCTCTTCTCGTATGGTGCGGATAATGCAGAGGGTGGCGAGGGGGAGGATGCTGATATCGTAAGCTGGAAGTGAATCAGGGTATCTTTATGCCAAGGGCCTTTATCTTCCTGTGAAGGTTGCTCCTTTCAATCTCCATCTCCTCGGCCGTCTTTGAGACATTCCAGTTATGCTCCTTCAATTTCCTTATTATAAAGTTCCTTTCAAACTGCTCCCTGGCCTCCCTGAGAGTCTTGGATTTATAGATATCCAGTGATTCTTCCTCCACGACAAAGGGCATCTCTTTAAAGTCGATGATCTCTGCAGGGTTCATGATGACAAACCTCTCTATGATGTTCTTGAGCTCCCTCACATTCCCTGGCCAGTCATAGCCCATAAGTGCCTGCATGGCACGCTTGCTCAGTTTTTTTGGCTTCTGTCCATACTGCTGGGCAAACCCCTTAAGAAAATAGTCTGCAAGGAGCGGGATGTCCTCCTTCCTTTCTCTCAGTGGTGGTATGTGAATGGGTATGACATTGAGTCTGAAGTAAAGGTCTTCTCTGAAATTGTTCTTCTTGATCTCTTCCTGTAGGTTCTTGTTCGTGGCTGCTATTATCCTTACGTCGACCTTTATCTTCTTGTTCCCACCAACCCTCTGAAACTCCTGTGTCTCTATGACCCTGAGGACCTTTGCCTGTGTCGCCTGTGACATATCCCCTATCTCATCAAGGAAGAGGGTGCCTTCATGGGCCAGTTCAAACTTCCCCTTCTTTCTCTCAAACGCACCCGTGAATGAGCCCTTTTCATGGCCGAACAGTTCACTCTCTATTAATTCATGAGGTATGGCTGCACAGTTGACCTCTATAAAGTTAGCGTTCCTGCGCGGGCTTTCATTATGTATCGCCCTTGCAACGAGCTCCTTTCCTGTTCCACTCTCCCCATATATCAATATCCTGCTATGGGAGGATGCAGCCTTTTTTATCGTCTCCTTGAGGGCCATTATCTGGGGGCTCTGCCCTACTATCTCCCACCTCTCCTCCCCGATCCTTCTTTCCAGTCTCTGCATATCGAGGGCGTTCTTTATCAGGATCAGGACCTTCTCAAGTGAGAGGGGCTTTTCGAGGAAATCATAGGCACCTAATTTTATGGCATTAACAGCGGTATCTATGTTGCTATGCCCTGAGATCATGATTACGGATGTGAAGTTGTTCCCCTCCTTTATCCTTTTGAGCACCTCTATGCCATCCATTCCGGGTAGCCATACATCAAGGAGGACGATCTCTGGCGAGAATGCCTTAAACCGTTCCAATGCATCCTCACCGGAGGAGGCGGTTATTACCTCATAACCTTCATCCTCAAGTATGCCTGAGAGCGTATCGAGTATGCCCTCTTCGTCATCAACTATGAGGATCGTTGCCTTGGTCGCTTTAGCCATAGCACGGTTATGCGTAATGCGTGATGATTAATGGGTCATATTTTAAGGGTATTCTTATCCACTGACTTCACATAATATATCATAAAAGTATGTGGTTCGTCTTGCAACTAAGATAGGATTCAAGGGCTCAGGTGAAGGAGGAAACATAAAGGCACAGAGGCCCTTGTTTGCTTTATCCCCTCATTGCCTGTTGCTATTACTCGAATCCTTGAACCTTTACCAACCAAATCATAATGTGTTTATTTATGTCCTACAGGCAATTCTATTATAAATTGTGTACCCTTTGGCTTGTTATCCTGAACCCTTATATAGCCCCTGTGTTTTGCAATAATATTACTGACTATGGCGAGTCCCAGGCCCATACCTCCCTTCTTGGTTGAGAAGTATGGAAAGAATAATTTTTCCTTGTCCTCTTCATTGATACCTATACCCTCATCCTTGACCTCTATCCTCACGATATCCAGTTCTGGATCGTAATATGAATTGATCCATATGGTCTCGGTCTTTGCCTGGATCGCATTGTCAATGAGGTTTATTAAGGCCCTTTTTATCTGTTCCCTATCAACCTCGATCTCCATGTCCTCTACAGAGGTATAGATCTTGACGTCTCTTATGTCGCTGTATAATTCAACCACCTCATCCACTATCTGTTTGATACTCGACGGTGCAAGGTTGATCCTTGGCATCTTGCCGAACCTTGAGAACTCATCCACAAGGGACTTAAGGCTGTTTGCCTCCTTCACGATCGTGTTTACAGATCTTCGGAGGGTCATGTCAAAGTCTTCGGCCTTCTCATTCCATTTCTTGAGCAGTCTCTCCGCGGAGAGTTTTATCGGGGTCAAGGGGTTTTTGATCTCGTGTGCCATTCTCTTTGCGACCTCCTGCCACGCAAGGGCCCTCTGTGCAGCGATGATCTCGGTAAGGTTATCGAAGATGACGAGCGTGCCGATGAAGTTGTTTGAAGAGTCATTCAGTGTTGTGATATACACCCTCAGATCCATTGGCCTGCCATTGATATAGATATGTATATCCCTCTCTATCGATCCCTTACCCTTTTCAGCGAGCCTCTTGACCATTGAGCTGAGTTCCTCAGACTTCAGACTCTCAATGAGTTCTTTGTGGCCCTTGCCTATGAGGTCATCGCGTCGTATATCGAGCATCGAACATGCGGCATTGTTGGTGGTTACTATCTTGCCTGTCCTGTCCAGAAAGATGACGCCGGAGTTGATGCTCTCGAGGATGGCCTCCATGGTGAGCCTCCTTCGGTCTGACTCCTTATATGCCCTTTCAAGAGACCTCTTGCTCTCATTAAGGTCGTTCACCATCTTGTTAAAGGAATTAATAAGGAGTCCTATTTCGTCATCCCTCGTATAATCTATTTTGAAGTTGAGGTTTCCATGGGCGACGGCGTTTGTTGCCTCCACAAGGGATCGGATGGGTACCGTTATGCCCTTTGCTATCCTCAGGGATATCCACAGGGCAAGGAAGATGATCAAGAGCGTTGCAATGGTCAGCATTAAAAAGTATATGAACCTTATGGGCCTCTGCTGGATCCTGATCTGATTGTATTCATTATATGATCTCCTGACGGATTCCATCTGTTCAACCACGTCTTTTGGTATGGTCTTTTGGACAAGGATGACACCCTCTATTCTCCCTGCATCAATTACAGGGGCGGCTGCCCTTATGATATCCCCTTCCTCGGTGGTCAGTATCTCCGAGGAGGTCTTACCACTGAAGGCCTCCTTTACTATCTCCATGCCGTTGTCCCTCTTGAGCATGGAGATCTTGAAGGTCTTGTCCGTGTGCCTAAAAGATGGTTTCTTAATATTTGAGGCGACAAACTCTGCTAAGTGTTCGGCATCGGTCCTCTCTGAGGCATAAAAGTATCTTGCCACATCCATTGAGTCGTATATTGGTTCTCGTATCTCAATGGAGAACCATGTATCAATGGAGTTCTTTATTAGCTGGATCGAGAGGATGAACAGGAGGGTGGATGGAATGAGCGTGAGGCTGACGAATGATACCACAAGCCTCGTCCTGAACCTCGAGCCGATGGTCTTTTTTCTCTTTTCAAGGTAGAGGTGGATGAGGTTTTTTGTAACAAAGAATATCAACAGGAGGAGATAGAGGATTATATTGACGATGATAAAGATGGCACCGATCCTTATGAGCAGGGGACCATGCTCTATACCAAGGTAGTTGAGGACTATGCCTGTTATAACTATTGCGATTACGCTGATGAGGAATAATGTGAGAAGTATCCTGAGGTTCTTCATTTACCAATCCTGAAGGGAGGGGATTCCTTTATAAGGCTCATCTCCACCTCGGGCATCAGATACATGAGGAGGCCCATCAATCGTATGCGTTGCCTGCTCTTTGATTCCACAATGACCCTCACATAGTATGTTCCACTCTCAAGGGCCTTTATATTCATGAGGTCAACCCCTCTGACCGTGAATATCAAGGGCTTCATCTCCTCGAAGTCATCAAAATATCTTGTTGTATACTCTCCTCCCATTTTCCACGATAAATAGTACTGATCCCTGAGGGCATCATAACCAATATACCTTCTTATCTTCCTTGCCACGACAAACTCATCCGGCCATAGCCTGCGCGTCCTTATCAGCTCCACCCTGAATACCAGCTCCTTCTCAATCCCTGAATCAATGAGCTCCTTCAGGCCTTTGACATAATCAATCGATGTATTTACAATTATTTCGTTGTTGATGATCCTGACCTCCGGACCTTTGATTACCGGTTTTGGTGGTGTGGCTGTGGATGTAGAGGTGAGCATGAGGGAGAGGATGATGAGGGTGGTGGAGAAGACTGTCTTCATCATTTTCTGGTAAATTTCGTTAAAAATCTATATGATTATAACATACAGATTTACAAAGTAGATATGTCAGGGAGGAGGGATAGTTATGCAACTGAAGGGTGTCAGGATCGAGATACCAGAGGGCTGTAATATCATCCTTGGGCAGACCCATTTTATCAAGACGGCCGAGGATCTATACGAGATTATCGCCACCACCGTCCCGCAGGCAAGGTTTGGTATCGCCTTTACCGAGGCATCAGGCCCGTGTCTTATAAGGAAAGAGGGGAACGATGAGGGCCTGATAGAGGTGTGTGTCAGGAATCTTATGAATATCGGAGCAGGTCATGTCTTCTGTATACTCCTCAGGGATGCATTCCCCATAAATGTCCTTAATGCTATAAAGGGCTGTCCTGAGGTCTGCAACATATACTGCGCAACAGCCAACCCACTTGAGGTGGTGATTGCTGAGACAGAGCAGGGCAGGGGGATAGTGGGTGTGATAGATGGGTCTTCGCCAAAGGGTGTCGAGGCTGATCAGGACAGGGCTAAGAGGAAGGAGTTTCTGAGGAAGATAGGATACAAGCTTTGATCTTTAAAGCCTGTTCACATGATTTGTTATTGAAAAGCCCCGTAGGCGTGGTCTTTCAACACCCTTGGACTGGATCATTACCCTGTGTGTTTCTCCCATGCCCTGTGGCAGTATAAGCCCCTTGAGCCCTGTCACGATGAATGGATAGTCAGGCGAATCACCATAAAGCTCTATGATTATCTCATCGATGCCTGATGCGACAAGGAATATGCCCTGTGGGCAGTAGCCTATCGTCCTGAAACCGAGCTCACGTCCCCATAGATGGAGGGATGAGAAGTTCACATGTGCTGTGATATCCTGCTCACCGATATGCTCATAAGGGTCTTTACTGATGCGATGTCTGTAATAGCATAGCAGGGTTCCCCTTGATCGTTCCTCGTCGTAATATTCATCTGATGTATACCCATAGTCAATAGTGAACAGGAAGCCCCTTTTAAGGATCATTGCCATCTCTTCCAGCCAGCCCCTTATCTCCAGGTTTATCTCTGTCCTGTAGTCAGGAGGCAGTTGGATGGAGAACTGCCTAAAGTATTTCATGAGATTGTCCTCATTAACCTCTTGTTTTATCTCCAAAAATCTGTCATTTTTGACATCAATGTATATCTCTCTCAGTCTATCCTCCATCACCACTATGTGCACAGGGAAAGAGTCGAGCAGTTCATTGCTGAATATGCATCCTTCGATCCCTGGTGTGATTTCATTTATATGTTTAACCCATCTTATCCTGTCCCTGTATCCCTCAAGTAGTGCCTTCTGCCTCTCAGCGATGTAGGGGTTGAGCTCCACGATCACATATCTCAGTGTTGAGAGGAAGGCGTCCTTTTGCTCTATGCCCTTACCAGTGTTTTGAGTGGACAGGTAATCGAATATGTCCCTGCACAGATGACCAGCCCCTCCACCCATCTCGACCACATAAAACTCCTCGGGCCTCTCCATGTTCGACCACATCTCCATCAGCACCCTTGCAATCATGGCGCCAAAGGCAGGATGGAGGTGGGGTGATGTGTAAAAGTCGCCTTCTCTCCCAAGGGGTAGTCTCTGTGAGGCATAATACCCGAGCCCTGGATAGTAGAGTGCCATCTCCATAAAATCCCTGAATGTAATGGGACCTTCTCTCCTGATGCGTTCAATAATTATGTCCCTTAGTGATGGCATCTCAATAGTATATCAGATAGTGTCGCTCACGATTGGATTTGACAGGCCGTCTCATTAGTGTTACAATCTTAATAAAAGTAACACCATGGCGCTGAAGAGGTTTGGCATATCCCTGGATGAGGCACTCCTGGAGAGGTTCGATGCCCTTATATCGAGAAAGGGCTATGCAAACAGGAGTGAGGCAATAAGGGATCTTATAAGGGATAGCCTTGTAAGGGAGGAGTGGGAGGATGGCAGAAAGGAGACCGTTGGAACGATAACCATTGTCTACTCTCACGACAAGAGGGAACTTGCAGATGCACTGATAGACTTTCAACATGACTTCTATACATCTGTGCTCTCATCACTACACATACACCTTGATGAACATAACTGTCTTGAGGTGATCGTTGTTAAAGGGAAGGCAAGAGACATAAGGAGGATAGCGGACAGGTTGATAGGGACAAAGGGTGTGAAGCATGGAAGGCTTACATTGACGACAACGGGTAAGTATCTTAGATAATTTTTTCCATCTCTGGTAGCACGAATATAAATTTCGTAGTATCAGGGAGGGGGCTTATCATGCATATGTCAGATGCATTACTTTCTCCTGCTGTTGGAGGGAGTTTCTGGGCAGGTTCATTTGGCCTTATAACATACTGTGCGAACAGACTGAAGGATCGCGTTGATGACAGGATCGTGCCACTGATGGGTGTCCTCGGGGCATTTGTGTTTTCAGCCCAGATGATAAACTTTACGATACCTGGGACGGGCTCAAGCGGGCACATCAGTGGTGCCATGCTACTTGCCATCCTGCTCGGTCCATATGCAGGGTTTATAGTCATCTCATCGGTGCTTATAATCCAGTGCCTATTCTTCGGAGATGGGGGCCTGCTTGCGCTTGGCTGTAATATCTGGAATCTGGGCCTCTATCCATGCTTCGTGGCCTATCCACTTGTCTATAGGCCAATTGCAGGGACGGGTGCATCCAGCAGGAGGATCATGATCGCATCGGTGCTTGGTGTTGTTGTTGGGCTTGAGCTTGGGGCCTTCAGTGTGGTGGTTCAGACCGTGCTATCAGGCAGGAGTGAGCTTCCATTTAAGGCATTTGTAGCCGCCATGTTGCCTATACACCTTGCAATAGGGCTCGTAGAGGGCCTTGTTACCGCAGGCATAATAAACTATGTGAGGAAGGCCATGCCAGGGTTTTTGGAGGGGCGATCGTTATCAGATATGAGAGGCACCATGAAGGGGGTTGTGATTGCGTTTGCCGTGATGGCGCTGCTTACAGGTGGTGTGCTCTCATGGTTCGCCTCTACCCATCCTGATGGGCTTGAGTGGTCTGTCGAGAGGGTGTATGGTGAAAGGGAATTGCCCGTGGATGGAGGTGTTATAACACGGTGGTTCAGAGATATCCAGGAGGCATTGACCATACTGCCTGATTATGATATCCCGGCAGACAGTGGGGGGCAGGCCGATACCGTAGAGGGGTATCCATCTCCTGATGTGGGGACGTCGCTGTCAGGTGTTGTGGGTGCACTGATGGTAGGGATCGTGATATTATTCATTGGTATGGGTATAAGACACAGGAGGTTGAAAGGTTAGGATTAAGGGTCATGACATCTTTTGATAAGGCCTATTTTAATCTCGGATACATCGATACCCTGTCATACGGGGATAGCTTTGTCCACAGGCTCGACCCAAGGGTAAAACTGATAGTAACCATTGTCTTTATAGTCTCTGTTGTCTCATTCCCGAAGTATGAGATCCTGAGGCTCATCCCTTTCTTTCTCTTCCCTGTGTTCATGATGACAGCAGGCAACATCCCCTCTGGCTTTGTCCTGAAGAGGATGCTATTTGTCTCACCGTTTGTCATCATGACAGGCATATTCAATCCCATCCTTGACAGCAAGACCTTTCATCTCGTCAGTGGGCTGACCATCTCTGCTGGCTGGGTCTCCTTTTTCTCCATCATGTTGAGGTTCCTCCTTACGGTCAGTTCAGCTCTCCTGCTCATTGCAACCACATCCTTTTATGGTGTCTGCCATGCCCTTAATTCCCTGGGTCTTCCAAGGGCGTTTGTCATCCAGATGGTGTTCCTGTACCGATATACCTTTGTTCTTGCAGGAGAGGCGATGAGGATGGTCAGGGGCGTTACCATCAGGTCATCTAACAGGGGCATGGGTATGGGCACATTTGTCAACCTCCTTGGTGTGTTGTTTCTGAGGACGATGAAGCGCTCTGAGGCGATATATCAGGCAATGTGTTCAAGGGGATTTGATGGTGAGGTCAGGTTGTTGAGGAGCCTCAGGATCAGATTGAATGACCTGGCTTTTGCTATTATATCTATAACACTCTTTATTATATTCAGGTGGTTTGATATCCCAGGTTATATAGGTGGTCTGGTGATAAGATGAGTCATCACATCGTCGAGTTTAAGGATGTCTGTTTTAGTTATCCTGATGGCACAGAGGCATTGAGGGGTGTCAGTTTCAGGATCACACATGGAGAGGCGGTTGGGATAATCGGTGCAAATGGTGCAGGAAAATCAACGCTCTTGTTTCATATGAATGGATGTCTCATGCCCTCAAGCGGTACGGTGTTGATAGGTGAGTTTGAGCTGAATAAGAAGACACGGGCGGATATAAGGAAGAGGGTCGGCCTTGTGTTTCAGAACCCCGACGATCAGCTCTTTATGCCCACCGTCTATGAGGATGTTGCCTTTGGCCCCTTAAATCTTGGTCTGAGCGAGGATGTGGTGAGGGCAAGGGTTGAGGAGGCACTGGCCACCGTTGGCTGTTACAGGCTTAAAGACAGACCACCACACCACCTCTCCATGGGTCAAAGACGGGCAGTATCGATAGCAGCGGTTATAGCGATGCAGCCAGATATACTGGTGATGGATGAACCCTCGGCAGACCTCGATCCAAGATCACGCAGACAGCTTATCAGCCTACTCAAGGGATTCACTCATACAAAGATTATAGCATCCCATGACCTTGATCTTATAATGGATACCTGCACAAGGTGCATCGTTCTCTCTGATGGGAGGATAACGGCTGATGGCAGTGCTGAGGAGATACTGATGGATGAGGGGTTGCTGGTTGAGAATGGTCTTGAACTTCCCCTTTCTTTGAAATACAGGTGTATGCAGCAGGAGGGCGCCTTCCATGACTGATATTGAGAAATTAAAACACCTCCTTGAGCACTGGATAGAGCATAACAAAGAGCATGTAAGGGTATATAGAGAGTGGGCAGACAGGGCTGAGGCAGTGGGGAGGAAGGAGCTGGCAGGGATACTCAGGGATATCGCAATGGAGAATGAGAGGATGGAGGGATTGTTCAAAAAGGCACTGGAGGATATCAAGAAGGGATGATGGAAGATATGAAGGCATTCTCTCAGGACATCATTAAAAAGGCCACATCGAAGGGGTGTGACCTTGTAGAGGTTTACATAAAGGAGTCGAGGGGGATTACTGTCGAGGTGAAGGATCAGAAGGTCGATACCTTAAAAGGGTCGAGGGACTTCGCTGTTGCCCTGAGGGTCATAAAGGGCAGGAGGCTCGGATTTTCTTTTACAACAGATATAAGGGACATTGATAGGATAATAGACGAGGCGGTTGAATCCGCTGGATGGACAGCAGATGACCCATACAATGACATCCCAGAGCCTGGCAGGCCCTGTGCGGTCGAGATATTTGATGATACGATAAGGGCGCTGAATGAGGAGGATGTGATCAGAGATGCCCTGTTACTTGAAGAGTCGGCCCTCTCCTGTGATGAGAGGATCAGGAAGGTTAGAAAGGCCATGGTGGGCGTCGGATATGGCAGAACTGTGATTGCAAATTCAAAAGGTGTTGATGTCTCATATGAGAGCAGTTATATCTCTGCCCACACAATAGCCCTTGCAGAGGATGGCAGTGATAGCCAGACAGGGTGGGCGTTTGCATCCAGCAGGAGGAGGAGGGATATCGCGCTTGAGAGGGTTGGAAGGCATGCCTCAGAGAGGGCGCTGGAGCTTCTTGGTGCAAGGAGGATCAATCCTGTGAAGGTTCCGGTTATCCTTGACTCTTCGGTGGCTGTGGAGTTTCTCAACATCCTCTCACACTCACTCTCCGCAGAGGCTGTCCAGAAGAAGAAGTCGATGCTTGCAGGCAAGATTGGTAAGGCCATAGTCAGCCCCCTTGTGGAGATCGTGGATGATGGCACCCTGCCATGGGCAGCAGGGACAAGGCCTGTTGATGATGAAGGCACACCGGTGTCACGAAAGATACTGATTTCAGGAGGCATCCTTCATGGTTATATTCACAATACATACACGGCAAAAAAGGACGGCGTTTATTCAACAGGCAATGCTATAAGGCCATCCCTGCAATCCATGCCAGGGGTGAATACCCTGAATCTCTATATAAGGCCATCAGGAGATGTGATCAATGGGTGCAGGGACATGGAGCTTTTGAGATCATTAAACAGGGGGATCCTGATCACCGATACGATGGGCCTGCATACGGCAGACCCTGTATCGGGTGATTTCTCCATAGGTATCTCGGGTATCTGGATTGAAGATGGTGAACCTGCCCATCCTGTGAAAGAGGCGGTCATCTCGGGCAATATACTCGACCTCTTCAAGAAGGTGGAGGCCGTTGGCAGGGATCTGTGCTTTTACGGAGACACAGGCTCTCCCACCCTGCTGATTGGCAAGATGGACATAAGCGGTTAGCCTTTTTTATTACCCTCCATTAATGAATCCTTTATATCCCGTGCACCTTTTTCAAATCGTCTGTACAGCTTCTGTGCCCATACAAATTCTGTTGCGAGTATAGCAAGCCCCAATACGATCGTGACTATCCCGGGTCCTGGAAGGACGAGCAGTACTATCCCCAGCAACAAAACGGTGAGGCCTATCACCAGGGTAATCAGCCGTTTTGCCTGTCTGAGGGTTGTGACTATAGGTGCATGCCTCTTGTTCAACCCATACAGTCCTTAAACCGTTTACTCTGCCTCTTTCCTCAGCCTCTTCAGGAATGGCTCCAGCAGGTCCATGGGTATCGGGAATATGGTGGTCGAGCTCTTTTCGGTGGCTATCTCTACCAGGGTCTGGAGGTATCTGAGCTGGAGTGTGGCAGGCTGGGTGGCGATGATCTTTGCAGCATCTGCGAGCTTCTGGGCCGCCTGGAACTCACCCTCGGCATTGATGATCTTTGCCCTTCTCATCCTCTCCGCCTCTGCCTGCTTTGCGATGGCACGGAGCATCTCCTGGGGAAGATCCACATTCTTCACCTCCACTGCCGTAACCTTTATGCCCCATGGCTCTGTCTGGAGGTCTATGATACGCTGCAGTTCTGCGTTTATCTCATCACGCTTTGAAAGGAGGTCATCCAGCTGGCTCTGTCCCACAACACTCCTCAGGGTTGTCTGGGCAATCTGGCTTGTGGCAAAGTAGAAGTCCTCCACCTCGGTTATGGCCTTTGCAGGTTCCATTACACGGAAATAAACGACGGCATTCACCTTTACAGAGACATTATCCCTTGTAATCACATCCTGTGCCGGAACATCCATGGTTACAGTCCGCAGGCTTACCCTGACGAGTTTATCGATTATAGGCCAGATGATCACCAGTCCAGGACCCTTGACAGGGATGAGTCTTCCAAGCCTGAACACCACACCTCGTTCGTATTCCTTGAGTATCTTGATAGCGCTTGTGAGAAAATAGACGACAAGGAGTATGGCAAATAGCAATCCTGTGAATGTCATCTGTGGCATCTCTTACCTCCTTATAATATTTATTTTGGCCTGACCTTTAATCTCAATCTATCAACACCGTCAACGATAACCTTCTGGCCCTTTTTTATTGGCTCATCACTCCATGCACGCCATATCTCACCGTGGACAAAGACCATACCTTCCTTGTCTATGTCACTCCTTGCCTCTCCCTCCAGCCCTATGAGCCCCTCTGAACCAGTGGCAGGCCTGCGGCGATATGCCCTGACAGCGAGCGTGATCGTGAGCGTGAAGAAGACGGCCGTCAGTATGACGGCAGGAAGGATCACCTTCAGGGAGACCTTGAAGAACGGCATGGGAGATTCGAACAGCATGAGAGAGCCGATGATCATGGAGATTATCCCCCCTATTGTGAGGAGTCCGAAGGATGTCACCTTTATCTCAAGGATGAAGAGGATTATACCAAAGAGTATGAGTAAAAGGCCAGCATAATTTACGGGCAGGGTCTGGAACGAGTAGAGGGCGAGGATGAGGGCTATCGCACCAAAGACACCCGGGAAGATCGCACCAGGGTTTGTGAGCTCGAAGAATATCCCGTAGAATCCAAGGAGCATAAGGAGATAGGCCACATTTGGATCGCTTATCAGGTTGAGTATTTTATATCTGAGCCCCATCTCCTTGTAGGTTATCCTTGCCTCCTTTGTATGGAGTGTAATCCTTCCTGTAGATGTCTCTACCGTCCTTCCATCTGTCTCCTTTAGTAATGCCTTTATGTCAGGTGCCACGATGTCTATAACATTGAGTTTTAGCGCCTCGGTCTCGGTTATCGAGACACTCTTTCTCACTGCCTCCTCTGCCCATTTGGCATTCCTGCCCCTCCTCTCTGCAAGGGACTTGATATAGGCTGCTGCATCATTCACCGCCTTTTCTGCCATGGTCTTGTCCATCTTACCACCAACACCAACAGGGTGTGCAGCACCGATATTTGTCCCAGGTGCCATTGCTGCAATATGTGCAGAGATGGTTATAAAGACACCGGCAGATGCAGCCCTTGCACCTGTTGGTGAGACATACACTGCTACAGGGACACTGCTTCCTGTTATCTTCTGGACAATGCTCCGCATGGAAGTATCAAGCCCACCAGGTGTATCGAGCTCTATCACAAGTAGCTCGTCTCCCTCATCAATGGCATGATCAATGCTCTTTGTTATAAATTCTGACATCACAGGATTTACGATCCCTGCTGCCTTGATGACCATTACATCACCATGGGAGGATATCGGGATGGCAATCACTATAAGGATCAGAAGGAGATGGAGGATGGGGAGATATCTATCGGTTTTATTACTCATGCCCTGGTCGCCCTTTTTGAATGGGCTGATGACATACCTACAATACACATGATATTATATTATAACACCAAAACCTTAAAGCATGTTAAAGGTAAACGAGATATTCAAGAGTATCCAGGGCGAGTCAACATATGCAGGTCTTCCATGCACCTTCGTGAGGCTTGCAGGCTGCAACCTGAGATGCACCTACTGTGATACCAATTATGCCTATTACCATGGAGAGGAGCTGTCCGACGAGGAGATAATATCCAAGATAGAAGAGTATGGGGCGAGGCTGATTGAATTCACAGGTGGTGAACCGCTGCTTCAGGAGGAGACACCTGCACTTATAACCCGCCTCCTGGATAGAGGATACAGGGTGCTCATAGAGACCAATGGCTCGATATGCATAGGCTGTCTTGATAAGCGTCTCACTATTATAATGGATTACAAAACCCCTGGCAGTGGCATGAGCGGGCGGATGAATGAAAAGAATTTTCAGTTTTTGAAGGAGACGGATCAGATAAAGTTCGTCCTCATGAACAGGGATGACTATGAGTGGGCAAAGGCCCTCATCATTAAAAACGACCTCATTGAGAAGTTTGGCGATAACATCCTGCTGTCTCCTGCCTATGGTGAACTATCACCAAGAGACCTTGTAACATGGATATTGCGTGACAACCTCCAGGTAAGGGTTCAACTCCAGATCCATAAATACATATGGGCCCCTGATGAGAGGGAAGGGATCTGATGGTAGGCCTGATCGAGTGTGGAGTGGATTAAAGAGGAGATCAAGAGACTCGAAGAGGAAGGACTCCTTAGGAAGCCTGTCTGTGTTGAATCATCCCATGGTGGCAGGATAATCATCAATGGTTCAGAGTTCATAAATTTCTCTTCAAACGACTATCTGGGTCTATCCAGACATCCAGAGATAGTGCACTCAGCAGTAGAGGCACTGAACAGGTATGGGCTCGGCTCAGGGGCATCAAGGCTCCTGAGCGGGACATATGAAGCACACAGGAGGCTTGAGGAACGGATTGCCGAATTCAAGGGCACAGAGACCTCCCTTGTCTTTAATACGGGCTATGCAGCAAATACAGGTATAATTCCTGCAATAGCAGGAGATGATACCCTGATCTTCAGTGATGAACTCAATCATGCAAGTATTATTGATGGGATAAGACTCTCAAGGGCAGGAAAACGGATTTACAGGCATAGAGACATGGATCACCTTGAGACACTACTCAGGGAGAGCATGAATGCCCATATCAAAAAACGGCTGATCGTTACTGACACCGTCTTCAGCATGGATGGAGATATTGCCCCTTTAAAAGACCTTGTCTTTTTAAGTGAAAAATACAATGCCCTGTTGATGATAGATGATGCACATGCAACAGGTGTGCTGGGAGAGACAGGAAGGGGAGGGCTCGAACACTTTGGGATCACATCAGATCGGATTATTCAGATGGGCACGATGAGTAAGGCCCTTGGATGTTATGGGGCCTTTATAGCATGTTCAAAGGATTTAATAAATCTTCTTATCAATAAGGCAAGGAGTTTTATTTACTCGACCTCCCTGCCTCCTGTAGTGGTAGAGGCATGTATAAAGGCATTTGATATAATCGAGTTTCAATCTCATGGCTTGAGAAAAAGACTATGGGACAATAGAAATCGACTCTATCAGGGGGTCAGAGATCTTGGTTATGATACCCTTGGTTCAGAGACCCCCATCATTCCGATCCTTGCTGGAGATGTGAAGGCTGCATTGAATATTGCGCAATACCTTTATAAGAATAAAATATTTGCACCCGCAATCCGCCCACCCACGGTTCCTCAAGGAAGATGCAGGATAAGATTCTCTGTATCAGCATTACACAGTGAGGAGGAGGTAGACACGGTATTGAGATGTCTGAGGGATGGCATTGTAAACACAAGCGGTGTAGAAGATTGTTGAGATAACGATATGGGTTGTCAATGAGAGGCCTTATCTGGCTCTTGCCTGTGATTAGTGCCGGAATTGTAGCAGGATGTCTGGTATATTGCCGTTTCTTGTGGACACCCCATCCCATGGGGCTTGGGGATCCTGATTGCAGTATTATATGCTGGCTCTTCTGCAGGACAATGGATCTTCTGTGGTTTTATATGGGGATATTATTTTCTTCAATATCCATACTTGCGGGCATAATGCTACGATACAATAATAAGTATGCGAGATTGATAACCCTGATAGCAGGGATATTACTCATCCCAACAGGATTGTTAAACTTTATTGCGTATTTTTATGTAAGACAATAGATAAAAATGGTCTGTCTTGTTACAGGGTCATCAAGGGGGCTTGGAAGGGCGATTGCCCTTTCCTTTGGGAGCAGGGGTCATAGCGTTGTCGTGCATTGCAGGGAGAGGGAGGAGGAGGCACGGGCAGTTGCAGCATTAATAGATGATTCCATGGTCGTAAAGGCGGATGTGAGAGACTTCTCAGAGGTCAGGGATGCCGTGGAGAGGATTATAGAGAGGTATGGATTCATAGATGTGCTGATAAACAACGCGGGCATTACAAAGGAAGTCCTCCTTTTAAAGACATCCCTCGATGACTTTGAGTCAATTGTTGATACCAACCTCAAGGGGGCCTTTAACTTCATCCGTGCCGTTGCACCATATATGGTGAAGAGGAGGAAGGGGCATATAATAAACATATCCTCTATGGCAGGGATCAAAGGTAGGAGAGGACTTCCTGCATACTCTGCATCAAAGGCAGGACTCGTGGGTTTGACACTTACAGCAGCACAGGAGCTGGGTCAATACAATATCCTGGTTAATATGGTCTTGCCAGGCTACATGATGACGGACATGGGTGTTCAATCCAGTATCAGGGCAAGGGAGCTTGCACTGAAGGATAGCCTGATAAAGAGGTTCTCTAATATAGAGGATGTGGCGAGGTTTATACTCTATCTATCAGAGACCGATGGGGTGACGGGGCAGATCTTTAATATTGATAGCCGGCCGGTATGAAGGGCATATTTATAACGGGCACAGATACGGGTGTCGGAAAGACATTTGTGGCAGAGGGTATCCTCAGGGCCCTGAAGGACATGGGTTACGATGTGTGTCCGATGAAGCCTGTTGAGACAGGATGTGGTGGCAGGCTGATACCCCATGATGCCATGAGGCTTATTCAGGCCTCAGGGGTTAAGGAACCACTCGATGTTATAAACCCCTACAGATTTAGACTGCCCGTTGCCCCTGCTGTGGCGTCGGAGATTGAGGGTGTAAGGATAGACCGGAGGAGGATCCTCTCCATATATCGAGAGCTCCTGAATAGATACGATCTGACCCTTGTGGAGGGTGCAGGTGGTATTATGGTCCCTGTTTACAGGGATTATCTGTTTCTTGATTTAATAAAAGACCTTGACGCTCCGGTGATAATCGTCACAAGGCCAGGACTCGGGACGATCAATCATACCCTCATGACCATCGAGGTTGCAAGGACCCGTTCTATAAAGGTCTATGGTGTGATAATCAATTATTCTGAAGATATAAAGAGGGACACTGCTGTAAAGACCAATCCAGAGGTCATCAGGAGACTGGGAAGAACGCGACTCATCGGTGTTATCCCCTATATAAAGGACGACAGGAGAACCTCACTTAAAAGGCTATTCTCCAGTATAGCCAGGATATTGATGGATTGATTTTATTTATTACGAAGCATGTTGAGAAGGGCTATCGAGAATTGATAATCTGCCCCCTCCTCTTCCTTGACCTTCTGATAAAAATCACACAACTGGCAGTTCTCATACTTCTGGGCGAATGAGCCCTGTATCTTCCCGCCACACATACTGCCTGCCACTACCCAGCATGCCCTGCCCGCGTTTTTCCCTCCGTGAACCCCATCAAGCCTCTTTTCTGTTACAGTGGGGCATACCCCGAACTCATCGACCTTTGCGCCACCCTCTTCCCTGCCGCATTTTTTGAATTCCCAGCAATTCAGTTTTCCCATTCGTCCTCCTTTCTATCAGAAAGAGTGAAAAGTAGCATCTATTATAAAAAAACAATCCATTTTTTTCTATTTGACTAAGGCCTTTTAAATCGGTTATTTTTATCACTATGTACCACCCTGAATGGATCAAGTCAAGCCTTAAAGGGACACATGATACAAAGAAGATACTGAGAGATCACGGGCTTTCAACCGTTTGCGAGGAGGCCAGGTGTCCCAATCAGGGCCACTGTTTCTCCAGGGGAACGGCAACATTTATGATACTCGGTGACATCTGCACAAGGGCTTGTTCCTTCTGTGCCGTTAGGTCAGGTGTGCCATCGCCCCCTGAGGATGATGAGCCTGACAGGATTGTGGATGCCGTTTTATCCCTTGGCCTGAAGTTTGTGGTTATTACCTCTGTCACACGGGATGATCTGCCTGATGGTGGGGCAGGCCATTTTGCAAGGACGATAAAGGCGTTAAAGAGGAGGGTCAGGGATATAAAGATTGAGGTGCTTACGCCTGACTTCAGGGGTGATCGTAAGGCCCTAATGACCGTGCTCGATGCATCACCAGATGTCTTCAATCATAACATGGAGACGGTGCCAAGGTTGTATCCTGTTGTGAGACCCCAGGCGAGTTACACGGTCTCACTGGACATGCTTGAGACGGCAAAGAGGCTCTATCCATGGATAAAGACAAAATCAGGCCTGATGGTTGGCCTTGGAGAGACAGAGGATGAACTTTATGGGGTGATGCGCGACCTGAGAAGGGCAGGGTGTGATTTTCTGACCATCGGACAGTATCTCCAACCACGGAGGAGCAATCTTAAGGTGGTGGAGTATATAAGGCCCGAGGTCTTTGAGAGGTTCAGGATCAGGGCACTTGAGATGGGTTTCAGGGCCGTGGTCTCTGCTCCCCTTGCCCGTAGCTCAATGAATGCAGAGGCGCTGTATGATAATGCCCGGAATTGAGAAGGGAGTAGTGGGTGTATGCACGAATTTAAGAGGATAAAGAGGCTGCCACCATATGTCTTTGCCATCGTTAATCAGCTAAAGATGGAGGCGCGGAGGAGGGGTGAGGACATTATTGATTTGGGGATGGGGAACCCGGACCTCCCCACTCCGAGACATATAGTGGATAAGCTCATCGAGGCTGCACAGAATCCAAAGAATCACAGGTATTCTGCATCAAGGGGTATTACTCAGTTGAGGCTCGCTATATGTGAATGGTATAAGAGGCGGTTCGATGTTGACCTTGATCATGATACAGAGGCCGTGGTGACGATAGGGTCCAAGGAAGGGTTATCTCATCTCGCATACGCCATGGTTGAACCAGGCGACCTGATCCTCACGCCAGCCCCTGCATACCCTATCCACCCCTATAGCTTCATCCTTGCAGGTGGTGATGTCAGGAGCATTCCCATACAGAAGGATGTCGATTTCTTCAAGGGGGTTGAGGATGCCTTCAGGTCAGCATGGCCAAAGCCAAAGGTGCTTTTGATAAACTTCCCCCATAACCCCACCACTACATGCACCGAGCTCTCCTTCTTCCAGCAGGTGGTTGACTTTGCAAAGGAGAACAATATAATCGTGATACATGACTTTGCCTATGCAGACCTCACATTTGATGGTTATAAGGCGCCGAGTTTTCTGCAGGCAAAGGGGGCAAAGGATGTGGGTGTGGAGTTCTTCTCCCTCACAAAGAGCTATTCCATGGCAGGCTGGAGGGTCGGATTCTGTGTGGGTAACAGGGAGCTTGTTGGTGCACTCACCAATATAAAGAGCTATCTTGACTACGGGATGTTTCAGCCCATTCAGATCGCCAGTATCATAGCACTGAGGGGGCCACAGGATTGTGTTGAGGAGATAAGGAGGGTGTATGAGAGCAGGAGGAATGTGCTTATAAAGGGCCTGAAGAACGCTGGATGGCATATTGAGCCTCCAAAGGCAACCATGTTTGTATGGGCCGAGATCCCTGAGCCGTTCAAGAAGATGGGCTCCATAGAGTTTGCAAAGTTCCTGCTCAAGGAGGCAAAGGTTGCAGTGTCTCCCGGCATTGGTTTTGGTGATGCAGGTGAGGGTTTTGTCCGCTTTGCACTTGTTGAGAATGAACACCGTATAAGGCAGGCAACGAGGGGGATAAAGAGGGCGCTGAACCTGGGGGCATGATGTTGGTTTATTCTATATCTGTCTCCCTTATGGCCTCTTTAAACGCATTCACCACCTCTGGATCGAACTGAGAGCCTGAGTTTGCCTCTATCTCTGCAATCGCCATCTCAAAGCTGAGGGTATCCTTATATGAGTGTTTACTTGTGAGGACGTCGAACACCTCTGCCACAAATAGTATGCGGGCGCCAAGGGGTATCTCTTTACCCCTCTTGCCCGATGGATAGCCCTTTCCGTCGTATCGCTCGTGGTGGTTTAAGACTATCGTGGCTGCATCATGCCACCTGGATATCGGCTTGATCATCTCATATCCCAGTTGAGGATGCTGTATGAATCTCTCCTTCTCCCAGGGCTCCTTCTTCTCCTCATGCACATTAATACTCAAGAACCCAACATCATGGAGGAGCGAGGCATGGTACAGCGTCTTCAACTCTTTCTCGGTGAGGCCCATCTTCTTCCCTATCAGATTTGCATACTTTGCCACCCTTCTTACATGCCCCTTTTTATCAGGTATATGAGAGTCCTGGGCATTAACCAGTATCTCGGTTATATGGATCATGTCCCTCTTCTGTTCCTCGTACAGGTTGTTTTGCGCAATTGCTATGGCTGCCTGGTCAGCGAGGCTTACGAGGATCCTTTCGTCATCATCTGTAAAACCATCTCCCTTCTTGTTTAACAGTTCTATAACACCGATAACCCTCTGCTCATGCACAAGGGGGACACAGAGGACAGACCTGGTCGCCCTGTCCCTTATCCTGTCCATCTCAGGGCTGTATCTGCTGTCACCTCTGACATCGTTTATCCTGAGGGGCTGTCCTGTATCAAGGACCCATCCTGAAAAACCCTCACCCCGCTTTACGAATCTGTCTTCCAGTATGGTGGTTCCCTCTCCACCTGCCACCTTATATCTCAGATTACCATCTTCATCACACAGCAGGAGGAATCCGCTCTCGGCAGAATTGAGATTGATGGCAGACTCAACGATATCTTTAAGCAGGATATCAGGATATGTGGTTGCCCTGAGGTGCTTTGTGATGTTCACAAGGCCATTGAGTTTTTCATAGACCTCCTGGAGTGTCGCGATGGAGGAGTTTGTTGTCCTTGTCAGGAGAAAGAGGCCAAGGACGGAGATTATACCGCCAATAATAGCAATGTAAAGATATATGGGGGCATTTCAAGATATGGATAGACATATTTAAGGGTTATATATACAAGCAGGAAGAGGGGTATTATAGAGGAGACAAAAAAGGATATCTTTACATAGCGTTTTATCTCTTCAAAGGATGCACGTGTCTTTAATATTTTCATTTTATTCGGTCATTATATCTGTCTCACTTATTGATGATTTAAACGCATTCACCACCTCTGGATCGAACTGAGAGCCTGAGTTTGCCTCTATCTCTGCAATCGCCATCTCAAAGCTGAGGGTATCCTTATATGACCTCTTACTCGTGAGTACGTCAAAGGTGTCTGCAACAAATATGATCCTTGATCCAAGGGGTATCTCCTCCCCCTTTTTACCTGATGGATAGCCCCTTCCATCGTATCTTTCATGATGATACAGTATCCATTCTGCCACGTCACTCCACAGCGATATAGGCTTGATCATTTCATAGCCAAGCCTTGGATGTTGGAAGATTCTCTCCCTCTGGCCCTGTTCCTCCACGGGTATCCTCAGGAATCCGATGTCATGAAACAGGCATGCATAGTACAGGGTCTTCATGAAGTCCTCACCGAGCCCCATCTTCCTTGCTATGAGGTTCGCATACCTTGCAACCCTCCTGGCATGGCCTTTCTTGATCTTGCTGTAACCATCCTGGGCACTTATGAGTATCTCGGTGATGTGGATCAGATCGCTCTGTCGCGTCTCGAGCTCCCTGCTCTGGGAGATGGATATGGCTGCCTGATCGGCAAGGCTGTGGAGGAGCCTTTCATCCTCTCTTGTAAAGACATCCCCCTTTTTGTTTAAGAGCTCTATCACACCTATAACCTTCTTGCTGTATATAAGTGGCACACACAGGGCCGAATTAATTACAATGCCCATCTCCCTGCCACTGTTCTCATCCACCTTATTTATTAATAATGGTCTCGCGGTCTTTGCAACCTGACCTGCAAAACCAGAGCCAACCTTTATCGTCCTGTCCTTCAGTATCTCTGCATCCTTGCCTGTTACCACCTTGTATACAAGGTGTTCTTCATCCTTAAAGAGTAACAGTGAGCCTGTCTCTGCGTATATTAGATCGGTTGCAGATCTGATGATGTTCTCAAGGAGCAGGTCAAGGTACGGGGTCTCCCTGAACTGTTTCGTTATCTCCAGAAGACTGTTCAATTTTCTGTGGAGCGTCTGCAGGGCAAATATGGATTTGTTCGTGGTCTGCACAGAGAGTGATAGGCCGAGCACTGATAATACCACAGCAAGAAAGAGGAGTATACCTATATGTAACGGGAGCGCTGATAGATCGCCACCGGTGACAAGAGGTAGGATGTATTTTACAGATAGATAAACAAGGAGTCCAAGTGGTATGATCGAGGCAACGAAGTATGAGACCTTGATATTACGCCGTATACTTTCAAAAAAAGGACTACCTACAGTATCATCCATTGATTAATTCTACAAATCCATAACTGTTTCGTCAACCAGAATCTCTTCCCCAAATTACTCCTCCGGTAGCGTAAAATATTTTGTGTAAAAATCTTGAGAAATATAAAAATAGGGTGTATCCTCCATTGATTAAAAAACAAAATTTAAAGAAAGGAGGTACACC
>MTOQ01000038.1 GCA_002011735.1 Nitrospirae bacterium JdFR-81
AGAGGCTTCTTCTTTATCCCTGGGGACGAAGGGTCTGATATTCCTCCTCTTCCATGGTTTATTATTCTCAGGGTGGATACTATGTCCTAACCGGAAAGAGAATGAAATTTGACTTGATGAAGATGGATTTGTTATTCTATCATTTACTTTTAAAATCTTTGTGAGGACTGGACATATGGCAAAGAAGAAGACAACCGTAAAGAAGGCCACGAAGAAGGCATCATCCAAGGCAGCAAAGAAGCAGACAAAGACAACGAAGGCAAAAAAGAAGACGGCAAAGAAATCAACGACCAAAAAGTCCCTGCCACGCATCTCAAAGAGGGAGAGGATCATTCAGGAGATCAAGCAGAGCCTCATCTCACAGAGGGAGGCACTACTGAGAGAGGCTGAGGAGGCATTGAATGCCCTGCCTGGTGAGATAAACTTCCCTGATATGAGTGACCAGGCAACCGCAGAGACCGATAGAAACTTCATGCTCCGTCTCAGGGACAGGGAGAGACTACTGCTCAAAAAGATAGAGGATACCATTGAAAGGATCGACAACAATACCTATGGTATCTGTTCATCCTGTGGTAGCGAGATAGATATAAAGAGACTGCAGGCACGGCCTGTCACAGACCTCTGTATCGATTGCAAGATACGCCAGGAAGAGGAGGAGAGGATAACAGAGGGCAGATAGGAGGGCCTTTAAGGGGCCTCTTCATATCTGTGCATCTCAAGCAGGGAAAGACAGAGGGCCGTTATCAGTGGCCCGAGGATGAAGCCAAGGAAGCCGAAGAATCTGATCCCTCCAAGGACACTGAAGAAGACGAGCAGGATATGCATCTTTGTCCTCTCACCTATCACCATTGGCTTGATTATGTTGTCGACGGAGCTGATAATAATGGCCCCATAAAGCAGCAGACCTATCCCCTTAACATACTCACCTGAAAGAATAAGGATGAGGCCAGCAGGGCCCCAGATAAGAAAGGTCCCGAATACAGGAACAAGGGAGAAGAATGCCATGGTTGTCCCCCAGAATACGGGCGATGAGATACCGAATGCATAGAATGCAATGCCCCCGAGTGTCCCCTGGGCTATACCAACCGCGACCCCTCCGTATATCGCGGCAACCACCATCTCCTTGACACGCCTCTCAAGCCTCTCCTTCTGGATCTCTGTAAATGGCAGCAGGGTCTTTATATAATTGGCGAGGGAGTTCCCATCCTTGAGGAAATAAAAGATGGTGAAACACATTATGACAAAATTTACAACCAGCATTATCGCATTCCTGAATAGATTGGAAAAGTTCTGTGCTATGTATTTACCTATCCCTTTCAGTGTTGTGACAACCTCCTCCTGAATGTCAAAATCCTCAAACATCTTGTACAATCTTATCCTCTCAAAGATGCCCTCTATCCTTGGATGCCGCTGGATCTCTGCTATAGCCTCGAAGCCCTTCTTCTCTATAGTGATGTAGAGGTCTGTGGTCTCTTTTATAAGCGAGCCCACGATGTATGTAAAGGGGCCTATCACCAGGATCAGAATAAAGAGGAGGGTCAATAATGAGCTGAGCCATGGACGCTTAAGGAATCTGAGGAGGCCCTTGTATAATGGATAGAATGTAATGCTCAGGACCATTGCCCATGCAATGGTTGTGAGAAACGGATAAAGCATCCTGTAGAGCAGATACAGGAGGATGAAGATTATAGCGATGGAGAGAGTTGTGTATATCCTTTCTTTCAGCATATCCAGCCCCTTCTCTATCTCATATTATCCTTCCTGCCATTATCCCTGTCTCCCTGCCCTCAAAGATCACCGGTAATCCATTGACGAATACATAATGTATCCCCTCAGGCCTCCTGAACGGGTCTTCATAGTCTGCATTGTCCCTTATCCTGTCAGGGTCAAAGATAACGATATCTGCAAAAAAACCCTCCTTGATAACCCCCCGTTCTCTTATACCGAACCTCTTCGCAGGCAGACCTGTCATCTTATATATAGCCTCAGAAAGTGATAATATACCATCCTCCTTAACATATTTTCTCAATACCCTTGGGAAGGTTCCGTATGTGCGTGGATGAGGCCTGCCCTCTGCGGTTACACCTTCAAAACACCTTGCCGAACTATCAGAACCTATCATTGTATAGGGGAGTCTTAATATCCTCTTAAGATTCTCCTCCGACATATTAAAGAAGATCGCATCAACCTCCAGCCCCTCTTCTACCAGGATATCAAAGAGGCAGTCCTCTGGCCTCTTACTCAGCCTTACACCTATGTCGTGTATGCTCCTGCCCTCCATCCATCTGTTCTTCTCAGATCTTACAGATGATACCATCACAGAGTCCCATTCACATCCTGCGGACATGATTACGTCCTCTATCCGTGTCCTCTCATCTCTCAGCCTCTTAAGCTCCTCATCCCTCCCTCCCTCAAATATCCAAGATGGAAGAATCGAATCAAGCGATGTGCATGAGGCGATATAGGGATATCTATCACATGTAATGGCCACCTGCCCATGATTTATATTATCAATCTTATCAATAACCTCCCCTATCTTCGACCAGTTTCGCCTGCCCTGTGTCTTCAGATGAGATATATGGGCATTAACCCCTGTCTTCTTGACAACACCTATCACCTCCTCAACAGAGCCTACCAGTCCATCACCCTCATCCCTCATATGGGTTGTATAGATCCTGTTATATCCCTTGGTCAGGGTGGCAAACTCTACTATCTCCTCTGTATCTGCATAACAGCCCGGTGGGTATATCAGGCCTGTTGAGAGCCCCCTTGCCCCTGCCATGAAGGCATCATGAAGGAGTGCAAAGGCCCTCTCCTTCTCTGATGATGAGAGTGGCCTGTCCTCATACCCTGCAACAGACGCCCTTATATTGCCATGGCCAACAAGGGTTATAAAATTTATGGCCACCCCTGTCTTCCGTAAGAGACCAAGATACTCATCAAGGCTATTCCACCTCTGTCTGATGCCAAGCCTCTGGAGCTCACCTTCCCTCTGCTCAAACGCCCTGCCATAAAGTGGGGCTGCTGAAGAACCACAGTTGCCATTTATCTCTGTCGTTACCCCCTGGGCTATCTTGCCCACAGCCCTTCCATCTGCAAGGAGAGTAAACTCTGAATGGGCATGGGTATCTATAAATCCAGGGCACACACACAGTCCCTTAACATCCAGCGTCCTGTCCGCATCCAAGCCCGTAAACCTGCCGATGGCCTTTATACGATCCCCCTCTATGGCAATATCAGTCTCTACAGGGTCCAAGTCAGGCCTGTCCCCACTTATCACAAGACCACCCCTGATGAGAAGATCTATACCCATCTACCACCTTCGATTTGGTCATTTAAGAGATGCAACAGATGATTAAATGTTACCACCAGGGCCTCTGACAACAAGTGTTGACTGGTTGATATAGTCACCCACGCCCTTGGCAATGGCCTCGGCTATCTTATGCCTGTACCGTTCCGTTGCAAGCCTCTTCTCCTCAATGGGATTGCTGATGAAGGATATCTCCGCAAGTATGGATGGCATCTCCGCACCTATAAGGACATAAAACAGGGCCTGTTTTACCCCCAGATCCTCAACACCCCTGTAGCTCTCTCTGAGCATCTTTGTGAGCGAACTCTGGACACTATGGGCAAGCCTTATCGATTCGTCCCTCTTGTTGTTTCGCGCCAGATCAAGCAGTATCATCTGAAGCTCATCCTGGACCCTCTGCATCCTCCTTGGTGAGATAGCGTTCTCCCTTGCAGCAACCCTTATCGCCTCCTTATCATTCGTCCAGTTCAATACATATGTCTCTATCCCCTTTGCATGCCTCCTCCTGCTCGCATTTGCATGGATGGAGATAAAAAGATCTGCACCCTTTTTGTTTGCAAACTCTGTCCTCTCATTAAGCGGGATAAAGACATCCTTAGTCCTTGTATAAAAGACCCTGACACCGTATCTCTCCTTGAGTATTCTGCCCAGTTTCTTTGCCACATCGAGCACCACGTCCTTCTCTCTGAGGCCCGAGGCCCCTATCGCCCCAGGATCTTCACCACCATGGCCTGGGTCTATAACAACGGTGTCTATGCGGTCAAACCTCGGCCCTTCATCCCTCCTCTTATCCTCTTCATGTGGTCTTGAGGCATAAACATCGATCACCAGTCTGTTGGGGTTCTCAAGGGTAAAGGCGTAGAATTTATCAAACCCCTTGAGATCAAGGACCACCCTGACGACAGACCTGTTGTGCTGGGCAATACGGACAGCCTTCAGGACATTATCGTTTATAAATATGGTGGGGATCCTTCTAAACAGGAGGCAACCCTTAAGATCAAAATATAATCGATCAGGATCTGTGAGCTGGCCTGAGGTAAACTCAACAGGGCCTGTCAGATCAACGACAACCCTTGTATAGGTTCTGTTCGAGGAATATCTGACCTTCTCAACGCTGACACCTTTGAATGCCTCGCCATGACTCAATAGGAAGAGCCACAGCAACGGCACAACCAGGGCCTTTTTCATACAGTAAATTCTATCTAACCCCCAAACATGTCAACCTGAGACCTACTCCACACATCTTGGATCCGTCGGACTCGGGATCTTCTTGCCCCTGCATCTCCTGCCAAGACAGTGGTCATCCACTGTGCAGGGGTCTCCATCATCACAGGGCTTACAATTGTCAGGCACACATACACCCTGCGGATTCAACCTCTCACACTCATTACAACGCTCCACACACTCACCCTTTCGGAATACCTCCCCCTCAATACACTTCTGCTTACACTCCCATTCTACGGCACCCTTTAACTCCAGAAGCTCATCATAGATATCCTCTGGGATGAGATATGGTTCTTCAGGTGCACCGTCCTTACCTATACAGGTCATGTATCCCTCTGGTACCCTCACGCTGCCCTTCTCATTCTCAAAGTCAACTATCGCTATCTTCTTACTCGGGTCCCTCAGAACAGCAAGGCAGAATGTCCTCTTTCCGTCTTTAATCGCCTCCCACACTGTAAAATCAGAGGCCCTGTAAATGGCAGAGGCCTGGGCCTTTGGTGTATTGACCTTCAGTCTATTATTACACGTCTTTACCCTGACCCTTCCATGGGAGAGGAAGAGTATCGATTCACCACGCCTCTTCTTATCCCCACGGGTGTATTTCTCAAAGGAGAGCCTTGTCTCCTCATCAAGGATGACAAGGGTGTCCTCGATCATATGAATGGTAAGCAATGAATCATCCTCGGTCCTTGAGGTATCCTTAAGCATAACATCCTTCTCTTTCTTGGCATCGAATTCTTTACCCTCCCTTATGATCTTGGCCTCGCCCTTAACCTCTACCACCTTGCCTACCTTGTTCTTCTCCTTCCCCCTCTCCTCCTTTGAGAAGACAGAAGGAGCTGATATTAACAGGATCACTATCAGGATTATGGAGGACAAGGAACTTATGGTCTGAAGCTTTCTCATGTCTCACCCCTTTGGATAATAAATTTTATAAAACCACCTTCTCACAGGAGACACGCACAAGCTCCCTCAACCATTCATAGAGCATGGCCTGCCCCTCTTTATCATAATCAGTAATGGGTTTCAACTCCTTGACCGTTTTTATATCTTCATCCCTGTAGATGCCTATGTAGCCATAAAGCCTCCTGCCCTTTAACACCGAATAAAGGCAGAACCTGATCTCTGGTAATAACCTGTTGTACCGGACAAACACAAAACCAACACCAGGAATGAGACCCTTCTCCCCATCTATAGCCGGTGGCGAGATGACAGACCTGATATCGAATCCAAACTGGTGATTGAACCTCTCGACCTCTCTATGAACATTTGAAAGGAACCTTAAGAGCCCACTCCTCTCCTCCCATGTGGATGGACCACACCATGCCTTCTTCCTATCCACAACATTCAATGTCTTCATACCCATACCCCCCATTTTTAAATAGTATAAACATTTTACAGCCTGCTTACAAGCATAATTTTAATCTTATATAAATTCTCTTAATATGTTAAAATATTAAGTTATTTTTTTCTAAAAAGCAGAGACGATGCGGAAGAGACACCTCTTAATCGGGATCATAATAATCATACTCTCCCTGTATTATGCATTCAAGAATGTCTCGATGAGTGAACTCGGTAACACCCTCCTTTCGATCCGTTATGTATATCTCCTGCCGGCCGTGCTTCTGGTAGTCCTGAGCTATATCCTGAGGGCCATAAGGTGGCGATACCTTATAAGCTCGGTCAAGGATGTGAGGGTATCAAATATATTCTCACCCTTGATGGTCGGGTTTATGGCAAACATGCTGCCTGCAAGGGCTGGAGAATTCATCAGGGCATATCTGCTTGGGAAGAAAGAGGATATCAGCTTCAGTGCATCGTTCGCAACCATATTCATAGAGAGGCTGTTTGATATGTTACTCGTGCTGTTACTGCTGTTCACCGTCATGTTCTTTAGGACAGAGATATTTGCCTCTACAGATGCCACAGCAAATCACAGGCTCATAGGCTATATGATGAAGTTCGGCTGGATCAGCTTCTCAGGTTTTATGTTGATCCTTGTCTTCTCTGTCTTTCTCCAGTTCAGGAACGAATGGGCCATGAAGATAGTTCACCTCATAATCAGACCCCTGCCAGAGAAATGGAAGTACAATATCATCAGCATGGTGCATTCCTTTACGAATGGTCTGAGCGTTATAAAAGACAGAAGGGGGTTCTTATTAACTGTTTTTCTCTCTCTGCTGATATGGACCACATTTGTGCTTATCTATTACCCAATGTACCTTGCCTTTGATATACAGGCAAATCTGCCCATCATCCCATCACTGCTTGTCCTCTGTCTCACTGTTGCTATATTCATTACCCTATTCCCCACGCCCGGGTTTCTCGGGGCATTCCAGGCTGCATGTGTTGTTGCACTACATGAGGTCTTCATGATCCCCAAGGCGATCGCTGCGAGCTTCGGGATAGTGGCATGGCTCACCATGATGGGCACAACCGTAGTTGTTGGTACATTCTTTGTACTGAAGGACAATATATCAATAAAAGAGGTGATCACCGAAGAGGAGAGGGTCAAGAAATAACCCTAATCAAACTCCCCATATCCCCTGAACTGCTCAAAGAGCCTCCTGAATCGTGGTTCATATATCAACTCATACAGGTATGCCTTATCCGGAAAACTCTCCTCGATCTTCTCCCTTAACCTCTCCTTCTCGATCATGATGTCTATCTCGGGATAATCTGTGCTCACTATGAGAAATGCTATCCTGTCAGCAAGCCTCTTTATCTCGTTGATCTTCTCCTCTTCAATGGAAGATTCCCTCCTTTCAAGGTGCTCCCTGTGTTCAAACCTCACCATGTGCCCGCAGACACAACTTATCTCCCTCTCAAACTCAAACAATGTCACATCATACTCCCTTCCACAGTATGGGCACCTGATAGCCATGCCTATATTCCCTTTTTACAGGGTAAGAACATCGGTACCCTCTCTCTATAATACCTGTACTCTTCTCCAAACCGTGTAAGTAACTCTCTCTCTTCAAGGGGGATGATCATGGTAAGGACAATAAACAGATCAAACATGGTTATCACCCCAACCGCTATCACCCCTGTGATGAGAAATGCCCCTGAGAATATCATTGTATGAGCAAGATATGTTGGATGCCTGACAACAGAGAATGCCCCTGTAGTGACAAGTCTGCCCCTAACCTCCCTGGATATCTCGAATAAACCCATAAGCCCCCTGAGGCTCAGGAGTCTTCCGGTCCATAGCTGAAGGGCCAATCCAGATATAAAGAGAATCCATCCTGCCACCCTGAGGATCAAAGGAATGGTGAGCTCAATAGAAAGGATAAAGGATCTGTTCTTGTAGATAAAAAAGGTGAGTGGTGCCCATATCATGAGCAGAAAGAGATAGGTAAGGATCCCGAGCCTTCTGAACAGAGGGGTCATAAGATGTACAGGTATCCAGAAGAGAGGGATGAGAGGCCACAGGATCATGATCAATAATGCAAGATAATCCTTCATATCTTAATCTACCAGAGATGGGAGAAAAGTGCACCCCCATTGTTGCACTTTGTATCAAAGATTGGATATTATCTAAAAAAGGGAGGTGATTAATACATGAGTGGTTGTGGAGGCTGTGAGGGTGGAGCAGGACCATACTCTGAAGGAAGAGAGCTGGTCGAGTTTGTGTATAATGCCCATGGTGGTGCTATAAGGGATATGCCCATTCCGGATGGTGGACTCAAGACACGCTGTCAGGGTTGTGGTGAACCGTTTGTATTGAAGACCTTTGTAGGCAAATGCCCAAAGTGTGGTGGTGTCCATGCGGTCTCGCCACCACGGTGCCATGACCCTGCCAATATCCAGTTTGCAGGTGTCGGATACAAACTTCCAGACGAAGACTGATCCTAAGCCCCTGTGGGTCCTTTAAAATGAGGATTCTCGGTGCCACCCTTCTACTCTTCTTTGTTGTGCAAGATCTATATGCATCAGGGGCCTTCCCGATAGAAGGCCCTGGATCCACACTCATAGGTAGAACACTGAGATACACGATTAAGGATAAAGAGACCCTGATAGAGCTCGCCAGGAGGTTTGATATTGGATATAACGAGATCGTATCCGCAAACAGGGGTGTTGATCCCTGGGTCCCTGAAAAAGGTACGGATGTAGTGATCCCAACATCCTGGATCATCCCTGAGGTAATGGATGAGGGGATATTAATAAACCTTGCGGAGATGCGCCTATATCTCTTCCTCAGGGTCGGGCATAAAAGATACGTCAGGACATTCCCTATCGGGATAGGAAGAGAGGGGTTTGAGACACCTGAGGGTACCTACAGGATTGTGGCCATGATCAGGGACCCTGTCTGGCATGTCCCTGAAGGGATCAGGAGGGAACGGCCTGAACTGCCCCCGTATATACCACCAGGGCCTGAAAACCCCCTTGGAAGATACTGGCTACAGCTCTCCCTCAGGGGCTATGGTATCCATGGAACAAACAGACCCTTTGGCATAGGGAGGATGGTGAGCCATGGATGCATAAGGCTGTACCCCGAGGATATCGAGACGCTGGTGCACTATGTCAGGATCGGTACCATGGTAAGGATTATAAATAAACCCTTAAAGGTTACCCGACATAACAACAGGGTCTATATCGAGATAGAAACACCATCCTCCGGCCCCATACTGCAACAGAGGATAATAGAGGAACTCAAAAGGCACCGCCTCTTGAGGTACGTTAATAAAGAGAGGCTGATGGATGCGGTCCAGAACCCAACGGGGCTGCCTACCGTGATATCCAATTGATCACTTTGCCTGCTTCATCTCAAATGCCCTGACTGCCTTCTCTGCTGCCCTCTCTGCCTTGTCTGCTGCCTTCTCTGCCCTTTTTGCCGCTGCCTCTGCCCTGTCTGCCGCCCTCTCCGCCCTGTCCGCAGCCTTCCCTGCCCTCTCAGATGCTGCAGATGCCGCATCTGCCGATGCCTTTGCATCCTGAGCGGCCTTCAGTGCATTCTCAAGGAGTGCCCTGTCCTCGGGTTTAAACACATACCTTGTGGTGCATCCCATTGCTACTATGGATAGGATCACCAAGGATAAGACCAGTAACCTCATATACTCTCACCCCCTTTGTATAAATTAAAAGATATTTATAACATTAATTCAAGTTTTATTCATCTATTCAGAAAGGCATCATGGAGCCACGGAACCACCACCCTCATTATATCATTATAAAAGACAAAGGCTATCAACATAATGAGTAGTGCCATGCCCACCCTGTTGGCTATGTTTAGCGCCCTCTCACTCAAAGGCCTTCTTCTAAGGGCCTCTATGCCAAGGAACATAAGATGGCCTCCATCAAGCACAGGCACAGGGAAGAGATTGAGGATGGCAAGATTGATGCTTATTATGGCGATAAAATTAAAATATGCGGATAACCCCACCGCAGCCGCCTTTGCAGCTGCATCCACTATCAATATCGGCCCTCCCACCTGTTTGGCTGACAGCGCCCCTGTCAAAAGTTTGCCCACCACCTTCAATGTAAGCACACACCATCCATAGACAGCCTCGATCGCCTTAAAGGGCGCCATAACAATCCCTGAGGACTCCACTGTGTGGACATTCAGCTTCTTTGTAATGCCTATCCTTCCAACAACCCTCTTCCTTCCGCCCACCTCTATCTCTGTAGGTCTTGGCGTCACCTTTACGGTGATCAACTCATCACCCCTCCTGACCTTCAGGGTGAGCTCCCTGCCAGGGTTATTTGCAAAGTATTCGGCCATCTCATTCCAGTCCTTGACAGGTTCATCATCAATCGCAACAATGGTGTCGTCCCTCTTCAGTCCTGCCTTCATGGCAGGTGAATCCTCCAGGACGTTCTCTATGGTGGTGCTTATACTGCTCAGGTCGGGTATATTCACAGGCACCCCCAGTCCGAGGAAGAGGACAAACACTATATATGCCAGGAAGAGGTTAAACACAGGGCCTGCAGAGACTATGGCCGCCCTCTTCCAGACAGGCTGAAAATTGAACGCCCTTGGCCTCTCCTCCTCGCTCAGCTCCTCACCAGGCTCCTCACCAAGAGGCTTCACATAACCACCGAGTGGCAGGGCTGATATCAGATACTCTGTCTCACCTATCCTCTTGCTCACAATCTTCGGGCCAAAGCCGAGTGAGAACTTCAGCACCTTGACCCCGACCAGTTTTGACACTATAAAATGGCCGAGCTCATGAAAGAATATCAATGTCCCAAAAAGGATTATCGCCCAGAGTGCTGTCAACTGACTCCTCCCTTCTTAATCCTCCACCTCTCCTGAGAGCTGATTAAACGCCGTGCCTCCTCCTCCGCCCATCGGGAGGCATCCATTATCTCTTCAATCGACTCTCCCTTCCCCACATCATGGGCCCTCATCACACCTGATACAACATGGAAGATCGATGTAAACGGAATGTCTCCATTCAGAAAGCTCTCGACCGCCACCTCATTTGCAGAATTCATAACACAGGGCATGGTACCTCCACACCTAAGTGCCTCATAACTTAATGAGAGGGATGGATACTTCTCAGGATCAGGCCTCTCAAAGACGAGTTCATGTATCTCAGAGAGATCAAGCGTGGGCATCACCCCCTCGTATCTATCCGGATATGAGAGGGCATAACATATTGGGCCCTTCATATCAGGGATCGACATATGTGCAAGCATGCTCCCGTCAATGAACTCCACCAGGGAGTGCACTATGCTCTGTGGATGGAGGAGGACATCTATCCTTTCAGGTGGGATGTCGAATAGCCAGTGTGCCTCTATCACCTCAAGCCCCTTGTTCATGAGTGTTGCCGAGTCTATCGTGATCTTCCTCCCCATCTGCCAGTTGGGATGCCTGAGCGCCTCCTCAGGCGTCACCCTCTCAAGCTCGTCCTTCGATCTCCTGAGAAAAGGTCCACCCGAGGCGGTCAGTATCACCCTCCTGACCTCTGCCCTCTCCCTCTTCTCCAGGCATTGAAACAGAGAGCTGTGTTCGCTATCCACAGGGATTATATTGACCCTGTTCTCCCTTGCCTCGGACATGATGAGATGCCCTGCCATTACAAGGGCCTCCTTATTGGCAAGGGCCACATCCTTGCCCGCCCTCACCGCAGATATTGTCGGAATGAGGCCGGCAGAACCGACTATTGCTGACACAACGGTATCAACACCATCCATAGTAGCAACCGCGACAAGCCCCTCATCGCCACTCAACACCTCCACAGGCGGCCGCCGCCTCCTCAGCCTCTCTGCCGATGCCTCATCATGCACCGCAACCACCTCGGGATGAAACGCCTCTATCTGTCTCTCCAGCAGGTCTATGTTCTCCTTAACAGCGAGGGTAACCACCCTGAAGCTATCAGGGTGTTCTGCAACCACCTCGAGCGTGTTCCTGCCTATAGAGCCTGTTGAACCTAATATAGAAAGCCTCTTCAAGACAACCTCAGGATAAAATAAAGGATAGGGCCTGCAAGCAACACCCCGTCGATCTTATCGAGGATACCACCATGACCTGGGATGATACTGCTTGAGTCCTTCACACCTGCATCCCTTTTAAACATTGACTCTATAAGGTCACCGATGACGGCTGACAACCCGAGTATCATCCCTGTGATGAGCGTGCCTGTCAGTGCCCATTTGCCTGAATCATAAAGTATCGCCTTTATTATCAGGGCACCAAGCCCACCACCCAGAACACCTCCAACAGCACCCTCCACAGTCTTCTTGGGGCTGATTGATGGATAGAGCCTCCTCCTGCCAAGATATGTACCGATATAGTATGCAAAACTATCAGCAAACCACACGGTCCCATAAAGGAGTAATATATGTTTACTGCCCATCATATCTTCACGCAAAAACCACTGGAAACTCAAGAATGTGATGATATACAGAAAGGCAACCGTCACGGTCCCGAGCTCCCTCATACTCCCTGAGGGTGAGGTAACGGAGAACAGCCGTATCAGGAGCACCAGCGAGAGGATAACGAATATGGCGGTGACAATAGCCTCTGGCTTGAGACAGAGTATATAGAAAAACACCCCACCAAGGATAAGGGCAGGGACATAGAGGGACTTTTTCAGGTTATACATGGTGAAGAACTCCATGGTTGATATCATCGCTACGGTCAAAAGCAGGACAAAAAAATACGGGAAGGGTGGCAGATAATGGATATATGCCACTATCAACGGGAGCAGGATCACCGCTGTATAAATCCTCTTTAAATCCAGCCCCTTTCCACCCTCCATGTCCTTTGTAAACTCCATCCTTATGCCCTCTTAGGCAGTGCGCCAAACCTCCTTTCCCTCCTCTCGTAGTCCTTTATCGCCCTGAGAAACTCCTCCCTGCCAAAGTCAGGCCACAGGGTCTCTGTAAAATAGAGCTCGGAATACGCCGATTGCCACAGGAGAAAGTTGCTGAGCCTCATCTCTCCACTCGTCCGTATTATCAGGTCTGGCTCCGGGATGCCTGCGGTATAAAGATATTGCTCTATGAGCCTTTCATCAATATCCTGAGGACCGACCCCATTCCTCATGATATTCCTGATGGCATTCACTATCTCATCCCTTCCCCCATAACTGAGGGCGCTTATGAGTTTTAACCCTGTATTATCCCTTGTCTGCTCCTCGAACTTCTTCAACAGCCTCTGTATCCTCTCAGGCAGCATCTTTATATTACCGATTGCCCTGAAGACAACATCCTTCTCGATCAGCCTCTGCATCTCACTCCTGAGGTATTTATGCAGCAGGCTCATAAGGGCATTGACCTCCCTCTTCGGCCTCCGCCAGTTCTCCATCGAGAATGTGTAAAATGTTATCGCCTCTAATCCTGACTCTATAGCCACATCGATAATCTCATTAACGCGCTTGATCCCTTCCCTGTGTCCTTCAATGCGTGGAAGACCCCTGCGCCTTGCCCATCTACCATTACCATCCATGATTATGGCTACATGCCTGGGCCTCATCTCTCTATAAACTTATAATAGTAGAGTTTCGTCCCCCTGGAGAATTCCCCTGAGATCGCCTTCTTGACAAACGAAAAAAGACCGCCATGCGCAACAATAAAGAGCTCATCACCATCAAGCAGGTAGTCTGTGGGTGTGCCTGGGAGATCACCCATGATCAACCTGCTCTCCATCACATCCCCATCCCACCATAAAGAATATACGCTGAAGCCGCTATACCCAAGACCAGGGACATTTGAGAGCACAGGATTCTTCTTTATAACTATACATTCCTCTCCCCTCTCGGTCCTTATGGTTATAAGCCTGCCCTTTACACTCCACTTCCTTACGGGGTTCACAATCGAATGGGTGGGCTGTTCAAAGGTCAGGGGAGACCTGCCAAAGGACTCCTTACTCCTCCACACCCTCTCTCCTGCCCTGTAAAGGTTGAGGTATCCATCTGTGTCGAATGAGAGTAGATACCCCTCACCACTGTTTCCCCAGTCAATGTATGTAAAACCATATATGTCTATCCCCTCTGGGAGCCTTAAGGGTTTATCAGGCCTGTATTCCCCATCCTCCCACCGTGCCTCATACACAGGGCCTGAGAATATCCCGGTCATGTTAAAGCCCTGCATGAGAAGTCTACCATTAACAACCCTGAAGAAGTAGGGTATCTCCTTCTTGATCCTCCTGTATCCCTCACCAGGGATATACTCGATGATAAACGAGCTGACACTACCGAGGCCTGCAGGATTAAAACTGCTCTCATCACTTGTGATCATCCCCTCCATCCCCTTGATGGATGTCACGAATATCTCGGCCCTGCCGTTGTCGTTCATATCAAGGGCATCAATGGATAGATGCCTCTCACCGGCCCTCCCATCTATTGACCACAGCTCCCTGGGCTCATCCCTAAAGCTGTATATCTTTATGTTTGTGCCATCACTCACGATGAGCTCATCTGAGCCATTACCATCAACATCTCCAGCAGCTATCAACTCACCTGATCCTATGTCATAACTGCCCCACGGCTCTGTATCAACAGGGCTGAAGGCAAAAAGACCCCTGCCAGGCATTGACGCTTCCAGTGCCTCCTCACTGACAGGCCCTCTCAGACGCGCAAACAGCCTGACATCCTCCACCCAGTAGAGGTTGACATTAATAAACCTCATCCCCCCCTCCAGAGGTGTGGTGAGTATAAGCATGGCCTCTGCCCCAAGTTCCCTTGCGATCTCCGCGAGCCTTTCAGGCTCATAGGTCTTTGTATATGCCTCTAATATCTCGAATCGTCCACTCTCCTTGAGTGAATCATAAAAATCCTCTGAAATGGCCCATTCTGCCTCCCTCTGCTGGAAAAAGGCGATCTTGATCCTTGAAGAGGTAATCCTTACCAAATCACCAACCCTTATATCACCCCTTATCCTTGAACACACATATAGACCAGCCTTCCTCTCAACGACCTCTATCCTGCCAACAGGTGTCTCGATCCTCCCCAGGGGTTTTTTCGTTACAGGGTGATAAAATGGCCTGCCCTCTCTAAATACAGAGAGTCTCGTCCCCTTCTTGAGCTCTATCCCCTGCTCTATATAGACACCTACATACCCATCATTCACCTCCTTAACCACACCCTTTACAGGAGGAAAGTATGATAGAACCTCATCCCTTACGGCAATAACAGGATCCTGCGGGGGTCTAACCTCCTCCCCTGAGGCATCCAATCTTAAGGGGATATACAGGACAGCCAATATTAAAAAGATTATACGTCTCATTCTGGATGAATTAGTATAACCTATTTTTTATACTGAAATACACTCACTCCAACATCAATATTTATATTGTCTTTATTACCAATATCTGATAGGATAGATACTGTATGCCTGAGCTCAGGCTGGACAGACTGCATACCACTGCAGCGGAGAGGATAAGACCCTTCTTTGAAGAGGTGCTGGCCCAGTACCAGGAGGGTATACACTCTATAAATGTAACAGGAACCGCTATTACAGAGGATTATGACCCCAAACACTCGGATGTCAATTCCATCATAATATTGAAGGAGATAGACCTCAAATTCCTTGAGGTCCTTGCTCCACTTGGCAAGAAATACAGAAGGCATAAGGTTGCAGCACCCTTAATCATGACACCTGATTATATAAAGAAGTCACTTGATGTCTTCCCTATCGAATTCCTGAACTTCAGGCTCATACACTCCACTGTCTATGGTGAGGATATCCTGAACGATGTGGAGATCAGCCTCCAGGACCTCAGGCATCAGTGTGAAAGGGAACTCAAGTCAAAACTCATCTGGCTGAGACAGGGATACATCTCATCCCTTGGTGATAGAAGGATCTTAACAGAGGGCTTTGTCAGCTCCATTACCGGTTACATCCCCCTGTTCAGGGGTATCATCACACTCTTCGGTAAAGAGCCACCTTTGAGGCAGGAGGAGGTAATAAGGTCTCTCTCTGAAATAACAGGGGTAAACACAGAGACCTTCCAGAGGGTATACAGTATCAAGCGCAACAGGACAAGGCCATCGATCGAGGAGTTGAACACGATATTTGAGGATTTTTATCATGCAACCGAAAGGCTTAGCAGGATAGTCGATGAGCTCAAGATATAAGGCCTCTATCCTCGTCTTCTTCATACTCGTCTTTGTATCCTCTGCATCCCTTGCAAGGGTGGCCATCCCCGAGAGGCCATTGAATTATGTGGTTGACCTTGCAGGGATAATAAACGATGATGTGGAGTCAGCATTAAACAGGTATCTCCTTGAGTTAGAACAGAAGACCACGGCCCAGATGGTGATACTTACTATAGATGAACTCGGTGGACAGTCAATAGAGGAGCTCTCTATAAGCATTGCACACGATAAATGGAGGCTTGGCCAGAAGGGAAAGGACAACGGGGTACTACTCCTCATCTCCCTCAAAGACAGAAAGTACAGGTTTGAGATAGGTTATGGTTTAGAGGGGGTGCTACCTGACAGCCTTGTAGGCACCATAGGAAGGCGATACCTCGTCCCATATTTCAGGAAGGGGGACTATTCAACAGGGATATTCCAAGCGGCACTGGCCGTGATTAAGGAGATCGCCACTGATGCAGGCGTTGAGATAACAGGCATGCCCACCCTCAGGAGACCTCTGCCCCGGCCATACGGCTCAAGAGGGTCAAAAGGCCCTGGCATCCTCGGCACCATCTTCTCCATCCTCTTCTTCATGGCCCTGATATATCTGTTCATCAGGCATCCGAGGCTACTGCTCCTGATGCTCATGTTCTCATTCCTTGGTGGTGGAAGGAGGAGTGGATGGGGTGGCGGTGGAGGCTTTGGTGGTGGCTTTGGCAGTTTTGGTGGCGGTGGAGGCGGTGGCTTTGGGGGGGGTGGAGCGACAGGTGGATGGTAGAAGAATCAAATCAAATAAAAGGGGGTGTTTTCTGTGTCTAAGGGATTAAAGGTTGCCTTAATCATCGTAGGGATCATCCTGCTCATAGCCTTCTCAGCCTTCAGCTGGATCAAGAATGGTTACGACAGGGTCATCGCCATGGACGAGAATGTGAAGGCCTCATGGGCACAGGTGGAGAACCAGCTCAAGAGGAGGTATGACCTCATCCCGAACCTTGTGGAGACTGTAAAGGGTTATGCAAGGCATGAGAGAGAGCTCTTTGAACACATCGCAGATGCAAGGACAAAGTATTTCCAGGCAGGCTCTGTAAAGGAGAAGATAGAGGCATCCCAGGGGCTTGAACGGGCCCTCTCCAGGCTGTTACTTCTGCAGGAGAGGTATCCCCAGCTAAGGGCAAACGAGAACTTCCTGAAGCTCCAGGACAGCCTTGAAGGGACTGAAAACAGGATAGCGGTGGAGAGGAAGAGATACAATGATGCGGTGAGGGAGCTCAATACATATATAAGGACCTTCTTTGGGAGGTTCTTCGCAGCCCTTGCAGGGGTTGGCCCTGCTGAATACTATGAGATACCTGAGGCAGAAGAGGAGGTGCCACAGGTCAGGTTTTAGAGTTCAAGCCCCACAAGGAATTGATACACACACTCAGGCAGGTCCCTGCTGTATCCACCCTCAAGCACGGCAAAGGTGGGTCTCTTTATATCTGAAAGCATCCTGCCTATCTCCCTGTATGTCTCTTTCTCAAGTGACAGGTGGGTGAGTGGATCGAGCCTGTATGAATCAAACCCTGCAGAGACTGCAATAAGGTCGGGATTAAACCCCCTGACCTCCTTCATGGCCCCCTCAAACACCCTCAAATATTCATCAGGCGTGGTCTCGGGGGAGAGGGGATAATTGAGACAGTTCTCCCTGCTACTCAGTCCCGTGCCTGGATAAAGGGGGCTTTGATGAAGCGAGACATACAGAAAGCCCTCCTTACCAAGGAATATATCCTCTGTCCCATTTCCATGGTGACAGTCAAAATCCACTATTGCAATCCTATCTGCCCTGTCCTTCACCCTCAGGCATGCTATGGCGATATTATTAAAATAACAAAAACCTCCAAGCATATCCCTTGTTGCATGATGGCCTGGGGGGCGCATCAAGGAGAACGCCCTGTCACCACCAAGACACGCCTCTGCAGCCATTATGGCAGAGCCAGCAGAAAGCCTCGCATATTCATAGATATCAGGCAGTGCCGGTGTGTCAAGGTCAAGAAACCCTCCGCTCTTTACCGCATCAAGCAGGTTGATGGAATGGGCAAGGAGTATGTCCTCATCAGAACACTGCCCCGGCTCTATAAACTCATACCCCTTATCCTTGAGGAACAGATAGGTGGACTGAACCCTTTCTGGGGACTCAGGATGTCCTATCTGAAAGTATTTTAGACACCTGCTGGAGAAGAATATCTTCATAACAATGCCCTCACCTTCTCCATCACATCCATAAAGAGCCCCTCCCTGTTTTCTATATCAAGCTCAAACAACCTCACATCCCTCCTCTCCTTCAATGCCCTAAGGAATTCATTATTATACACTGCAATCGTAGCAATAACCACCCTCTGACTATCCATGGCCTGCAGCACGGCCTGCCTAAACCTCTCTGAAAACAGCTCCATCTTGCCTATCTCATCTATGATCACAACCTTCCTCTCCTTAATCGCATCATCTATTGAGCTGACGATCAGATCATCGATGGCCCCTACATCAACACCATACCTCCCCACCCTGAAACGGGATTTAATATCCACATGCGCAAGTATCTGAGACCTGCCATCAACGGTCTTTGCAATAAAACCAACACGGTGCCTGCCCTCCCTTATCTCCTGGGTATAAAAGCCACCTGCCACACCCTTATCAAGGGAATCCACGACCCTCATCACCAGCGTTGTCTTGCCCACACCAGGCCTGCCTGTTATAAGGAGGTTCCTAAGCATCCCTTATGAACTCAAGCACCAGAAACCTCTTGGTCCCTCTTCCTGCCTTGAAACGCCCATCCATCCTGTAGCCAGCAACCCATATGATCTCCTCACCTGAAGTAACCACGGGGATGCTGTCCCTCTCGTGTCGTGGCACCTTCTCATCAACGAAGAAGTCCTGTAGCTTCTTCCTCTTATCACCCATGCCAGCAGGATAGAAATAATCCCCCTCCCTCCGCTTCCGTATCCTGAGCGGACAGCTGACCCTGTCAAGGTCAAACACCGCCCTGCCCTTGCCGTCTCCATCATGCTCAACAGTGGATGACACACTCGCCCTTATGGTTGCATTGATCTCTCCAAGATAGACCTCTCCAGGAACATCAAGAAGTCGGGGCAACACCTCCACATCCCTCTTTGTTGTAAGCAGAAGGGTGGAATATTTTTTAATCGCCTTTAGCCCCTTTGGAAGGCTGATCATATCCCCGCTCTTGCCTTCCCTTATCAACCTCATGACATCTTCGATATGTATAAACTCTATCTCCCTCGGATCTATAACCTCACCCATTGCCCTGATCAGCACCCTCCTCATGATCGGCCTCTCAAGGCCTTCAAGGGGCACGAGGAAGAGCTCGACCAGGCCCTCATCCCTCTTGCTTACGAGCCTCAACATGGTCTTTGTCACCATCGTCTCAAGATAGAGGTCCTCCTCGCTAAGCACAACAGCGGATCTGTTCAGTGTCTCAATGAGTGATGGGTTCAACCGCTTCAACTGTGGGATAAGGTTGAGCCGTATCCAGTTGCGGAGATAGTCTGTCTTCAGGTTTGAGGAGTCGACCATATACCTCACAGGTGGCTGTTGTGCTGCAAGGAATGCCTCAATCTCACTCCTCTGGACCTCTATCAATGGCCTTATAATCTTTCCTCTCACAGGCGGGATACCCGTAAGCCCCCTCCGTCCCGTGCCCCTCAGGAGCCTCATAAGGATGGTCTCTGCCTGGTCATCGGCATTGTGGCCAAGGGCTATGCGCTGGGCCTTGAGTAGCAGGGCGTGCCTCCTGAAGACATCGTGTCTCAGTTCCCTTGCGGCCTCCTGGAGATTGTTAACCCTGTGGTCTTTCATATACTCCCTCACATTAACCGATTCGCTATAGAACCTTATATCCAGCCCTTTACACAGGTCCCTGCAGAAGGACTCTTCCCTCTTGCTCTCTTCGGGCCTCAAGCCGTGATTGACATACACAGCAGAAAGGGATAGATTGAAATTGGGCCTGAGTTTATCTAAAATAATTGTCAAACATACTGAATCTGGACCACCTGAGAGTCCGATGAGCACACTGTCACCAGGAGAGAGCATAGAATATTTTTTTATGGTTCCGTTTACCTTTTTAAGAATATCCATGATAGATTAATTATAACCTAAACACCCATCTGATACTTGAACGACCATGCACGACTTTCTATATAGGAACTCCGAGTTATATGCAGAGGGTGTGCCTGTAAGGAGGATAGCCGAGAAGGTCGGGACGCCCCTGTACATATATAGCCATAAAACCCTCCTCAGACACATAAGGGCATACCAGGGTGCCTTTGACGGTCATCCTCACATCGTCTGTTTTGCCCTCAAGGCAAACTCAAACCCTGCCATCCTGAGGGTGTTTGCACAGAATGGCTTTGGAGCTGATGTGGTCTCTGGGGGTGAGCTCTTCCTGGCCCTCAGGGCAGGCATACCCCCCAGGAGGATCGTTTATGCTGGCGTTGGAAAGACAAGGGAAGAGATTACATATGCATTAAAGTCCAGGATACTGATGTTCAATGTGGAGTCCCCTGATGAGCTGAAATTCATAGACAGTATAGCAGGCGACCTTGGCCTGAAGGCCCCGATCGCCTTAAGGGTGAACCCTGATATAGATCCCAGAACACACCCCTATATCTCAACAGGCCTCAGGAAGAACAAGTTTGGCATCCCCATAGAGGATGCGATCGAGAACTATCTTATCGCGAGGAGACTCCAGAATGTTGAGATCCTCGGTATCCATAAACACATAGGCTCCCAGATAACAGACCTGAGGCCCTTTGTTGATGCATTAAAGAGGGTCATAATACTCGCGGATGACCTAAGGAGACACGGGATAGAGATCAAACACCTTGATATAGGTGGTGGTCTCGGGATCTCCTATAAGGGGGACGAGGCCCCCCCTGAACCAGGCGAGCTATCGAAGGCAATCCTGCCCATCATAAGGGGGTATGGCTTCAACCTGATACTCGAGCCTGGAAGATCCATCACCGGCAATGCAGGGATATTCGTAACAAGGGTCCTCTACCTGAAGAGTCAGAAGGGGAAGACATTTGTGATCGTTGATGGTGGCATGAATGACCTTTTGAGACCGAGCCTCTATAATGCATACCATGAGATCATACCTGTAAGGAGGCACAGGAGAAGGAGGATCGTTGCAGACATTGTCGGACCGATCTGTGAATCAGGCGACTTCCTTGCGAGGGAGAGGGAACTTCCAAGGCCCGAAAGGGGCGAATTTCTCGCTGTGATGAGCGCAGGTGCCTATGGATTCACGATGAGCTCAAACTACAATAGCAGACCGAGACCTGCAGAGGTCCTCGTCAAGGGTAACAGGTTCTATGTCATCAGGGAAAGGGAGTCATACAGAGACCTTATCAAGGGGGTTAAGGTTCCTGATTTTCTGAGATGAGGTCAGGGGGTGGTAAGAGTATGAGGCTCGCCTTCACAAAGATGCAGGCCCTGGGCAATGACTTTATCATCATTGACAACAGGGACGGCAGGCTCAGGACAGTCGGCAGATACGCAAGGAGACTGTGCGACAGGAGGTTTGGTATAGGCGCGGATCAGTTGCTTCTGTTGAGCAACTCCAGAAAGGCCGACTTCAAGATGCGGATATTCAATTCAGATGGTTCAGAGGTGGAGATGTGCGGAAACGGGATAAGATGCCTCGCAAGATACATATGGGATAATATAATCAGCCCCCAACAACACAGACGGCAGAACCACCTATCCATAGAGACACTTGCAGGGACAAAGTATGTTGAACAGAGGAACGGTCTCATAATGGTTGAGATGGGGGAGCCCGTGTTAAAACCAGCAGAAATACCATTGAAAACTTCGGAACTTAAGGCCAAGAATCTAAAGTTAATACTTAAGTATCCACTGCGGATAAAAGACAGGACATTCAGGATCACCTGTGTCTCAATGGGCAATCCCCACGCCGTAATCGTGGTGGATAATGTCAAGGCATTCCCAGTAGGGGAATACGGTCCTTTAATCGAACATCATCACCTCTTTCCAAAGAGGACGAATGTGGAATTCATAGAGATCGTCAGCAGGAAGAGGATAATGATGCGGGTATGGGAGAGGGGAGCAGGAGAGACGATGGCATGTGGAACAGGGGCATCAGCAGCCACGGTCGCATCCTCATTGCTTGGGCTTACAGAGAGGAAAGTCACGGTTGACCTGGCAGGTGGCAGGCTCTACATCGATTGGTCAGACAGGGATAACCGTGTATATATGACAGGGCCTGCTGAAAAGGTCTTTGAGGGGCAGATAGAGTTATAGCCTGTATCAATGAGGATAAAGTGTCCGACATGCAAGAAATGGACTGAATGGAAGGATAACCCTTACAGACCATTCTGTTCTGAACGATGCAAGCTGATTGACCTTGGAAGGTGGGCATCAGAGGAATACAGGATAGAGGGGGAAAAGACATCGGAAAAGGAGGATATTGACAAGGAAGAATAGCTTTTACCAGTAAATATAAGAGGGAGGGTTATAATGCCAAATATCATAGTGTCAGGTGCTGCTGGCAGGATGGGAAGTCGCATCATCTCATTATCAGGGGAATATAAGGATGTCAGGCTTGTGGGGGCCATAGAGCGAAGGGATCATAAAGACATCGGTCGTGATATCGGTGAGATAGTGGGCACAGGGCCTCTGGGTATCAGCCTGGTGGGGGACATCAATGATGTCAAGGAAGACCCTGATGTGCTGATTGAGTTCTCAACCCCAGGGGCAAGCCTTGAACACCTGAGGATCGCATCAGACAGGGGTATTGCCATGGTAATAGGAACGACAGGCTTCAGCAGGGAGGAGATAGAGGAGATCGAGTCTCACGCCAGGAAGATCCCCTGTGTGCTTGCACCAAACATGAGCGTTGGTATCAACCTCCTGTTAAAGATCGTCCAGGATGTGGCAAGGGTCCTTGGCGAAGACTATGACATAGAGATCATCGAGGCACATCACAGGATGAAGAAGGACGCACCTTCAGGTACTGCACTCAAGATAGCACAGACGATCGCCCATACCCTTGGCAGGGATCTGGATAAGGTGGGTGTCTATACAAGAAAGGGCCTGATCGGGGAGAGGAGCAGGACAGAGATAGGGATTCAGACGATCCGTGCCGGGGACATCATAGGCGAACACACCATCCTCTTTGGAGGTCTTGGAGAGAGGATCGAGATCACCCACCGTGCATCGAGCAGGGACACCTTTGCAAGGGGTGCATTAAAGGCATCTGTCTGGATATCAACACAAAGGCCAGGCCTCTATGACATGCAGGATGTGCTCGGTCTGAAATAGGAATGCCTATATAATGGAGAACTTCTCACTCAATACCACCTCAACCACAAGGGGATCGAACTGTGTCCCTGCATTATCCATGAGCTCCTTCTTGATAAGCTCTTCAGGCAGATTGCCCCTGTAGGGCCTTGACCTCAGCATTGCATCAATCGCATCTGCAACCGCCACTATCCTTGCCGAAAGGGGTATGTCCTTACCCTTCAGGCCCCTTGGGTATCCCCTGCCATCGTACCTCTCGTGATGATGGAGGATCACAGGTATGGCCTCTTCAAGGAAGGGCACGGCACTCACAATCGTCACCCCTATCTCAGGATGCTTCTTCATTATCTCGTATTCCTCAATACTCAAACTGCCCTGCTTCCTGAGTATCCTCTCATCAATGCCTATCTTCCCTATATCATGTATTAAGGAGGCGTGTTTCAGGCCCTCTATCACACTTGATCCAAGTCCCAGACTCCTTGCTATTGCACACGTCAGCTCAGAAACCCTACGAGAATGGGCGTTCGTATAGCTGTCCTTTGCATCGATGGCAAGCAGGAGGGCATTTATCGTGCCCTCAAAGGCTGCAATGAGATCACTCTTCGCCCTTGCAATCTGTTCCTCAAGCAGGCTTGCCCTTATGCGCAGGTGCTCCTGTTCAACCTTGCTGGTATGGCTCTGAAACTTCTTCTCCAGGCCCTTTCTTACGGTATTCAACAGGTCGTCCTTGTCAAATGGCTTCATCAGGTAGTCGAATGCACCATACCTCACGGCATCCCTTGCGGTCTCGAGGCTTGCATAGGCGGTCAGGAGCATGACCTCTGTCTCAGGAGAGAGTTTCTTGATCTCCTTCAGTGTGGTTATACCATCCATGCCTGGCATCTTTATATCCAGGATCACGAGATCAAAACTCTCCTCTTGCAGATAGGCAAGCCCCTGCTGTGCATCCGAGGCGAGGACCACCTCATATCTATCCTTGAGGACCATCCTGAGGGACTCCCTTGCAGATATGTCATCATCTATAACGAGTATCCTGCCGTTATCCCTGAGACTCTCTTGTATCAGATTCAACTGATGCAGCCCTCCTCTCTATGGCTGGTATATTTATAACAAAGATATTCCTACCTTTCTCTGAAAATATTTCAAACTTCCCATTATGCCCGTTCACTATCTTATGACTTATCGGTATGTTTAGCTCTATCTCAAGATTATCAACCTCGGTAAGGGGCTTAAGCATATCCCTCCTCTCCTCCTCGGTAAACTCCTCCCCCTCGAACCCTATCCTTATCTCAAGGGAGGGCAGGCCCTTCATGATGGTCCTTGCATCAACCACCAATGAGAGATCAGGCCCGTATCTGCTGATGATATACGCAACAACATAATAAATGGCCTTAACAAGGAGCTTTTTATCGGCACTGATCAGGAGAGAGGGTTCTATGTCATGCCTCTGAAGATTATACCCTTGATGTATATGTTTTTCAAGATAATCTGCTATCTCATCAAGCAGTGTGTCCACATCAACATTCTCAAAATTAAACTCCTGTGATATGGAGAAGGTGATCAGACGGTCTATGAGTGTATCAAGCTTCTGGATAGAGCGGTTTACCGACGACACATAAAAATCATGGAGCTCTGTATCATCCCTGTATTTTTCATTTATCAGCTGGACATATGTCTGGATGGATGTAAGTGGATTCCTTATCTCATGGGCTATCTTTGCCATGAGCTGGTTTACTGCCTCGATCTTCTCTGCCCTCCTGAGCCTCTCCTCAAGCTGCTTGGAATCCGAGAGGCTTGAGAACACTATACCGGCACCCACGGGGTTCTGCTGTTCATCAAGCAACCTGTAACTGTTTATCCCGAGGGGTATCCTCGAGGGGAGTATCTCAACCTCGTAGCGCCTGTATGATGTGCCTGTAAGCATTGTCTCATACAATATATCCCCCAGGGGTGAGGGCAGACGCCTCAGATCACTACCGATCACCTGTGATGGATCTAAATTCAATATCTCTGCAGCCTGTTGATTGAATACCGTAATCTTCCCATCTTTATCAATGGCGATCATCCCGCTGTTCATGCTTGCAAGGATATTCTTTGTAAACTCCTTCTGATACCACATCTGATGATACTGGTCTATATCCTTGACAGCAGCAGCGAGATAATTGCAGAGGACATAGATTATCTCGAGCTCCTCTCTATAGAAGGGTTCATCCGTGATCTTATTGTTTATATTAAAAATGCCTATGAGCCTTCCCTTGTATATCATCGGGAAGGAGAACGAACACTGAAGGAGGTCCATCTCCTTTTTGATATTAACAGCCACCCTGTTGGAGGGATTGACAGGTTTCTGCATTATCCTTCCGTGTTTCATAAGCCATCCAGCAAGGGCGCTGTCCTTCCTCAGCCTGATGTTCTCTGCGATATACGGATCAAGACCATAGTGTGTCTTCACATAGAAGCCGTCCCCCTCTCTCAGCATAATGGACATCTTGCTTACCCGTGCGATCTCCATAACAGAGTCCATGAAATGGTTAAAGAGCTTCCGCATATCAAAGCTTGCAGTGAGCATCTTGGCAAAATTGACAAGGACCTTCTCGGGCAGGTACTTGCCACTCGGGAAGGACTCGAAACGGCCTGAAAATACATCAACCTCGGACTTAACATATGCAGGCAGGTGATTTGAGTTATTATTGTCTTTTATCTGCCTTAACAATCTGAGTTCACTCTTAAACCTCTGCCTCTCAAGGGCACGCTCAACCACGATCGGCAGTTCAATCCTGAGGGATTCAAGACCGACACTATCGTAAACACTCGATGGCAGGGCATCAAGGGCGTGTTTATCAAGCTTTTCAGGTGCGATAAGCACAACCATATCATCGTCCAGCTTATTCAGGACCGTGTTGAGGGAAGAGAGGTTGTGAGAGATGGTATCAATAATTACCAGGCTGAGCGGGATGTTACTGTTTAAGTCCTCAAGCTCTTCTACGGTCTTTAAGGGATATACGGTATATTTTCTTATCGACTCTTTCACATGAGGTATTATCTGTTCGTCCCTGTTACTTAAAAGTGCAAGCAGCTCCATATGCCCCTTTAAAATAATACAACTAATATTAAAATTTTATCAAAAACTCAGCCCTCTGTTAAAGGTAGTATGACCGTAAATGTCGTCCCCTCTCCCACCCTGCTCTCCACCTTTATACTGCCACCATTCTCCTCTATCGCCCTCTTGCTTATGGCGAGCCCCAGCCCCATACCCTTCTCCTTGGTTGTATAAAAAGGCTCGAATATCCTGTCTATATCGTCAGGGTCTACCCCTATGCCGGTATCCGAGATCGCCACATTCACATTCTTCCCGTCACAGACTATGCCAACCCTGAGCGTGCCACCCTCATGCATCGCCTGACACCCATTGGTCATTATATTAACAAAAGCATGTTTCAGCCTGTTCACATCACCGGTCATGTTGATCTCCGTATCTCCATAATCCTTTTCTATGGTGATGTGCCTCTTCTGGAGTTCAAACTTCTTCTCAACATAATCCACCGTCTCGTCTATCAACTTTATTAGATCAAACCTGTCCCTGCCTCTTGGCCTGGCAGGAGATGAAAAATCGAGTAGATCCCTGATAAGCCCCTCGATCCTCTCGATATCAAAAGAGACCACCCTCTTAAATGTCTCCCTGAAATCAGGATCATAGTATCTCTCAGGCATTAGCTGGGTAAAGGTCCTCAGAGAAGTGAGAGGATTCCTTATCTCATGTGCAAAGGTGGCAGACATCATGCCGATGGAGGCAAGCTTCTCTGAGAAGACCTTCTCTGAATAAAGCCATGCCTGTTTTATGGCAACAGATATTTGATTGGATAGGGTATTGAGGAGGTGTATGTCTTCCAGGGAGAAGACATCACCGGATGTCTTCCTGCCGAGTAGCATTATATGCGAGAGTTTATCATCAACAAATATGGGGACGATGACCTCTACCTCAAAGGGCCTCAGGGTCTTCTTAATCTCCTCCACCTCTTCTTCTCCGATATCCTCTTCGTTAAGAAGCTCATACAGGACTATCTTTCTTGTCCTGTTAAGAAGCCCCACAATGCCTGAGTCTTTGTCGATTCTGGCCCTTTTATCGAATCCACCATCCACCCCATCGCCCCCCTTTGAGGTCATTTTATAAACAACCCTGTAAAAATCGCCAACAGAGGCAGACAGAAGGTAGAGACTGCTCAGCCCGAGTGTATTGAAGATAATCTTGCCGATAAAATCGTAAATGGCATCTAAGCTGACCTTGTCCGATAGCCCTTGGCTCGTCTTCTGTATAATATCGTAAAAATCATAGGTCTTCTTATAAAAGACCTTATCAATAACTGCCTGAATCCTGTTCCTCAGGGGATTGAAGAGGAGAGCTATTATTATGGCAGCAAAAATGGTAATCGAAAAAGAAGAGACCCTCGTCAGATTGGTAACATACCTCGTCAGTATAAGGACGATCACCACAAACACCGCCGTCAACATCCCGACAGCAAGAGAATAGGCAGTGGTTCGTTTAATGTATATGTATATGTCCATAAGTCGATAACGAAGAATGGCATAAGCAATGGCGGATGAATAAAAAATGGGGAATATCCATCCAAAGGGATAAATTTCTATACCATAATTTGGAATAAAGTCTACGGTAGCAAAGAAAGCAATAATACAAGCTAATGATATATATTGTAGTCTTTGCTTATATACTGACTTTTCTCTTCTTACTTTGAACCAATTTACTAAGAAGATAACATCACATACTCCAACAATAAAAAAGAGATAAATTAAAAAAATAGGATGTAATAAACCAGCTTTCGGATAATAACCCCAGAAATAATTATACAGTCCACTTACAAAATATTCGGTACGCCAAAGAAGATAAATAAATAAACCGCCTATAATATATGAAAAAAGAAGTGTTATTTTGTGTATTTTTAAATCTAAACGAAAAAATGAATATGTAAAATGGTGATATGTGACAGGTATCAAAATTACACCCGAATATCCTATCCGAAGCCAAAAGAATGCTTGTGTTTTGGTATTTGCCGAATATGAAATACTATAGCAGAATAACCATATAAAGGCTGTAAGTGTAAATCTGGTAAATGCACGATTGACAGCAAAGTGTCGTTGTCTATAATAAGCTATAAAACTAATAAATAATAAAAATAACGAAGTTAAAAATGGAAAAATTGAATAAAAACTTATATTCATCAACGCTTAAAATTTAAATCTTTAATAATTGATGTGGCAACGGTTTTGCCACAGTAAGCAACGGTTGATATTCCTCCTTGCCCAACACCAAGTGTCACCCATTGGCCTGTTAAGCACAAACTATTAATAGGTGTTCTATAAGGCATAGTATTTTTATCAACTTGTAGAGTGGTGGATGCCCATCCATATGCTCCGTTCCTGTTTAAGGTATATTTATATAAAGTTAAAGGTGTTGCTATTTCTTTTACTGTGATAGAATTGGATATATCAGGTATAAAAATTTCTGCTTTTTTTAATATTTCTTCTGCTATATAATGTTTTTCCGTTTCCCAAAAATTACAACTATCATCTACCAACTTTGCTGGGATAAATAAAATAATAATTTCATTATGAGGTGGAGCCAAGGATGAATCATGAGATGAAGGAAAGACACATAAAATAAAATCTTCTACGTAAGGTTTATTTTTTCTATTTAAATTCGAAAAGATCTCCTCTATACTTAAAGTGTTATTAAGTAAACAACCCCAACTGCATCGATTTTTTAATATTTTCGAATAATCCTTGTTCAGCCCAAGGTATACAAAAAACCCTGAAGGTGAAACTTCGAGACTATCGATCTTTTTTATAAATTTTGTAGAAAGATGTTCCTTGCCAACAAGTTGAAACCACGTCTTTGTAGCATCAGCATTAGAAACAACTATCTTAGAAGATATAAATTCATTCCCTTCAATAATAACACCCTTTGCTTGTTGGTTCTTTATTACAATCTTTTTAACTTTTGTTTTTAAAAGAATCTCTCCCCCTAATTCTTCAAATCTCTTTGCGAAGGCATCAGAAAATCTTTGAGCGCCTCCTCGTGGATAATACCCTCCATCTAATACAAATTCTCTATAAAGTATCGCACTTGCCAATGCAGAAGCTCTTGATGGGGGTAAGCCGATATTAAAAAGAAAAATTTCCAGAATTGATTTAAGTTGCTCGTCTTTAAAATATATATTCAAAAAATCCTCAAAAGTTTTATTTTTTAATTTTACATAAAAGTGGGCATATTCAGAATTTAATATGAAATCAAAAAACTTTTTAATATTTTTAGCCTCATGCTTAAAATTTTCTTGTAATTCATAAATCGTCGCCTCTATATCCGTCCATATGTGAATTTTGCGCTCAGGAAATATAACCACATTTGTTGGATTAAATCTTATTATCTCCACTTTTGAATCGAGTCCTAATTCATTATAAATTCTCCTCAAAGGCCCGTTTTCTCTAAGTCCTCCTATATAATGCGTTGTGGCATCAAATGTAAAACCGTCTCTCTTGAACGATGTGCAGTAACCACCGACCTTATAATGCTGTTCCACAATCAGGACCTTCAAACCTGCCTTTGCCAGATAACATCCACATGTAAGCCCTCCAATGCCAGCACCAATAATAACCACATCATACTCGTTTCTTTTTAACCCCTTCGGATTCACCCTCTTGTTGATATAAAAGTTATTCATAACTGTTAAATTAAGTTAGATTTTTACATTGTGTCTTATTATGTCTTCCATTAATTTACTACACTCTCCCAATCTTCTGTATATACTCTCAGCAACTTCCTATACCACCCTCTTTTTAACAAATCCCCTGCTTATACAATATTCTAATACTTTTAAAAAGGATTCTCTATTGAAACCTGTGAACTCGAATCCATATTCTTTCAGGAGGGTATTTGTCGTTGTTGAATCAAGCACAACCTCATTATTATATAAGAGGATGTTATTCTGTAGGAGCATCCTCTGGGCTGGCGTTGGATTCTTTTTAAAGAACTCATCAGGTGAGACAAGGACAGGACGTTTAAAACCAATGAATTCGCTCGAGATATCCAGTATCGTTTCAAGCGACACCGACCTGTTATCAAAAAGATTGTAGGTCCTATTTGGATATGGTGTGTTGGAGGCAATCTTAAACAGGGCGTTACAGAGGTCGTCTACATGAACAATATTCACCTGGCATCCCCTTCCAGGAAAATAATCGAATATCTCAAGACCCCACATATGAAGAAGTTGATACACACCCTGCTGAAAGGTGATGGTCTTGCCTGTTAGAGACTCTCCAATAACGAGTGGAGGCCTGAATACATCTATCCATAGCCCCCCTCTTCTATATCCCTCTATCAGTTTCTCTGCCTCGAACTTGCTCTGTTCATATGTGGAATTAAACCCCTGACCCCTGTCCAGATCGTCTTCTCTAAAAACACCTTTAAAATCCCCGCATACATAGGCAGTGCTCAGATGATTCACCTTCTTAAGCCTTCCCTCCCTGTGTAACACAAGCGCAAGCTCAAGGAGGTTCCTTGTGCCCCGGACATTATATCTCCTGACCTCATCAAGGGGCAGGTTAAACTGTGTTGATGCTGCTGAGTGAAAGATCTCCTCTATCTCACTTTTTAATAAGTCTATATCGTGATTTCCAAGCCCGAGGTTCTTTTGTGTTATGTCTCCTTCGAGAATTACAAGATTACCATGTTTGCTTGATAAAACACCTTCATCCCAGAATCTCAGAGCCTCCACAACCCTTTCACCTGCATTTTTGCTATCCCTGCTCCTTGCCAATGCATAAACCTTGCAGTTGTTCTGTAATAATATCCTTAACAGATAAGAACCGATTAAACCTGTGGTTCCTGTAAGGAAGACCACTTTATTTATTGTTTCCCTGTTCATCTTATTCCTTCTAATAGCTTGGCAGGACTCATTAACTTTAATATCCTTTTTATTTTTCTTTTATAAATGCTTTCACACCTTCGTGTATTGAAGAAAAATACTGGATGAGTCCTCAAAATCCTTATATTTTGCATATAATGAAGCCAGCTGATAAACCTAAGTTGAGAAATTAATTTGACTTTTCCTGACAATCTCTTGTGAATATAATTATACCTGGAGAAAAAATTTGATCTGTGGATAGTGGAACACTTCAGCGAACTGGTAGAAAAGTATGCTGGTAAATATATAGCTGTCGTAGATGAACGGTTAGTTGCCGTGGGCAAGACCGGCAAAGAAGTAGAAGGAAAGACAAGAAAGTTTAATCCACACAAGATTCCGTCCGTACTCCGTGTTCCTCGCGAAGAGGATATGACGTGTCTCTTACAGAATTTCCACATGTCCACTATAAAGGTCATTTGATACCCATGATTCCAGTTGCAATCTCTAATCACCGACCATCAGCCGCAAGGGCATCTTTGACCAATTCCAAATTTGCTTCAACGACCATACTCGCAAGGTGTCCTTTCAAAAGATTTAATGCTACCCTATCTTGAATCATACTTCTTTATCACCAGGCATGAGTTGTTTCCACCAAAGGCAAAGGCATTGTTTAAAACAACCCTTACATTTTTAATCCTTGCCTTGTTGGGGACACAGTCTATGTCACAGTATGGGTCAGGGGTCTCAAAGTTTATGGTGGGAGGAATTATATCCTCGCTGACGACAAGACAGCATGTCAATGCCTCTATTGCTGATGCAGCACCCATCGTATGACCGATCATGGACTTTATCGAGCTTATAGGGATGCCCTTATATCTCTCCCCCAGAACCTTTTTTATGGCAGAGCATTCAACCCTGTCATTGCCAGGTGTGCCTGTCCCATGGGCACTTATGTAGTCAATATCATCTGCATCAATACCTGCATCCTCCATCGCCTTTTTAATAACCTTCTGTATCCCCTCCACATGCCCTGTGGTTATATGATAGGCATCACAACTTAGGCCATAGCCGAGTATCTCTGCATAGATCCTCACCCCTCTGCTCAGGGCAGATTCAAGCGATTCAAGTATCAGGATGCCTGCCCCCTCTCCAAGGATCATGCCCTTCCTGTTCTTATCGAATGGCTGGCACCTCTCAGGGGCCATTGCATAGAGACGGTGAAAACCGCTGAAGGCAAGCTTTGAGAAAGACTCTCCTCCTCCTGCAATGGCATAGTCAATATCTCCCTTTTTTATCAGATCAAAGGCATAACCTATGGCATAATTTCCGGCTGCACAGGCAGTGGGGATCAGATAGTTTGGCCCCTGGATCCTGAAGTAATTGGCAACATTTGTCGATATGTTATTGGCGGTGGCCTGTAAGACCATCTGTTTGTCAATCCTCTCAACACCCTCCTTCACCCACTTATCAATCGACTCCTCCATCGGCCTCTCTCCCATGGTGGTCCCGATAAAGACGCCAGCCCTTTTCTTCTCCAGATCCTTCTGTCTCAGTCTGGCATCCTTTAAAGCAAGGATAGAGGCTGAGATGGCAAATTGAGAGGTCCGACCAAGAAATGGGATGAGCCTCCTGGGAATAAATTCATCTGCCCTGAAATCCTTTATCTCGCCGGCATAATGACACCTTAATTTACTTGTATCAAAGGATTCGACCCTGCTTATACCTGACCTGCCATTTATTATGGATTCCCAGAACCTTTCTTTACCAATTCCAACAGAAGAGACAACCCCCAGACCTGTAACTACAACCCTGCGATTATTCATCATCTTGAGTTGTGTTTTGCCCTTCTATCTCCATCATGATGTCTTTCTCACCCCGAACACAAGGCTCGCCCTGGCAACTATCCTGTCCTCGACCCTTGCCAGTGCATCCACCACACCTGCGTTATCTGTGATCTTAACACCCTTTACCTCTATAAAAAGCCTATCACCAGGATAAACGGGATGGAGGAACTCGGCCTTTACTCTACCAAGATAATACTCTGGTCTTGTCTTTGCCACCTCGGGCTTGCATACATGATAAAGTATCAGTGAGGTCTGTGCCATTGCCTCCACTATCAGGACACCTGGCATTATCGGTCTTCCAGGGAAGTGACCCCTGAAGAAGGCCTCGTCACCGTTTATGTCCTTAACAGCAATTACTCTCTCATTGCCCTCTATACTGACAATCCTGTCAACAAAGAGAAAGGGTTCCCTGTGAGGCAGGATCCTTTTGATCTCTTCCTTATCCCAATCCATTGATTAAAACCCATCCTGAATCTTCATTCTCGCTTTTTATCCAGATATTCCATTATATTCCTTATCGTCCTGATGTTCGGGATATCATCTTCCGGGATCACAATCTTATACTTCTTTTCAAATGCCGCCACGATCTCGATCGCCTTAAGGGAATCGATATTTAGATCCCTGAAGAAGTCAGCATCAGGTGTGAGCTTCTCAACCGGAACCTCGGTAACGTCCGAGACAAGCTGTCTTATTTCGTCAAGACCATCTGTCATATGCCCTCCTTAAAAATCTGACATCAGACAAGACATTACTGGCCGGTCATTGGCTTTACCTATCCAGTACCCAATTGTCTGATGTCGTTTTTTTATATTCAGTTGTATTTCGATATTATCAATGATGCGTTGTTCCCTCCTGGCCCGAAATTATTGATCAACACATTATTCACCCTTGCTACCCTTGCCCGATGTGGCACATAATCAAGGTCGCACTCCTCATCCCTTTCAGAGTAGTTAATCGTGGGTGGGATGAAACCCTTAACAATACTGCCCACCGAGGCAATTATCTGGAAGAGACCGCCTGCACTGAACGGCTCACCGATCATTGACTTAATAGCACTCACGGGTATGTTGTAAGCAAATCTCCCAAATGCATCCTTTATCGCCATTGTCTCAAGCCTGTCATGTTCTGGCAGGGAATTGGCAGAGGCACTTATATAATCAATCTCTGTGATATCGAGGCCTGAATTATAAATCACCTTTATCATACTCTCCTTAAGCCCCTGTGCATTTGTTGAATACTTGCCCATTCTATGAACCTCGAAGGAGTTGCCCATCCCTTTGATCTCGGCATATATACCTGCCCCCCTCTCTTCGGCTGTCTCTACCTTTTCTATCACCACAAAGCCTGCCCCTTCTCCAAGGACTATACCGTTCCTCCTCCTGTCAAAAGGACATGAGAGTTCCTCACCATCCATACCTGCAAGCAGTCCCAGCCTGTAGAAGCCGACAAAATTTACGAGGGAGAGGCTCTCCACCGCACCCACAAGCATGGTCTTGACCCTTCCCATCCTTATAAAATCAATGGCATACCTCAGTGCATCAATACTCGAACTATATCCCGTTGAGATGGTAGTGTTCACACCCTGAATACCGAATCTGATCGAGACATAACTTGAGGCTGCATTCATCACCGTGCCCGGGAATAGAGAGGCATCGGTAAAGAGTGGGCCATCGATTATGGCGCCCCTCTCAAATTCAGAGAAGTTCCATAGATATCCGAGTGTTGTTCCGGTGCAGACCCCTATATCATCTGTATTCTTATAATTAATGGTCAGTCCTGCATCGTCTATCGCCAGTTTCGCTGCTGAGCAGAGGAGCCTCGCCGACCTGTCAAGCTCTTTAAGACCCTTCTGCCCCAGAAAGTGTGTTGGCCTGAAATCGCTTATTTCGCCTCCCTGCTTGCACTTAAATTCGCTGGTGTCAAACCTCTTTATCGGTCTGATGCCTGACCTCCCCTCCCTGAGGGATTGCCAGAATTCCTCCTTTCCTATGCCATTCGGTGCTATAACCCCAATCCCTGTTATAACTATACGATCTTTACTCACCATCAAATTGATAACTTCTTAATTACTTGCATTCAGGTCATCACACCAAACTCATTCCACCGTCTATAACTATGGCCTGACCTGTGATATACCGAGCTTCGTCGGTGGCGAGAAACCTCACCACTCTTGCAACCTCCTCGGCGTTCCCTGGTCTGTTCAATGGTATATATTTAACTATGCGATCCCTGTAATCCCCTCCCATCTCCCTGAGCATATCTGTCTCGATAAAGCCAGGTGCAACGGCATTAACCCTGATGTTATACGGAGCTACCTCCCTTGCAAGGGCCTTTGTAAAGCCGATGATGGCTCCTTTTGAGGCTGAATAATTCGTCTGTCCAGGCAATCCCCTGATCCCGCTTATCGATGAGATATTGATTATAACCCCGCTCCTCTGCTTGATAAGGCCAACAATTGTCGCCCTTGTAAGGTTATATGTCCCGTTCAGGTTTGTGTTTATGACATCATGCCAGTCCTGTGGCTGCATGAAAGCAAGGGCCCTATCCCTTGTTATCCCTGCGTTGTTGATCACTACATCAATCCTTCCAAAGGACTCCATGGTGTCATCAACCCATGCCCTTACTGCCTCAAAATCCCTGATATCCACCTTGAACGCCCTGGCCCTCACCCCAAGACCACCAATCCTCTCCTCAAGTTCTTTTGCCTCTGAATCACTCCTCAGATAATTAAAGCTGATGTCTGCGCCCTCACCTGCTAATTCAAGGGCAATGGCACGGCCTATCCCCCTTGTCGCTCCACTGATAATTACAGTCTTATCTCTAAGGAGATTACCCATCTTCCAAATCAGAATTCGCAGAAGAATGGCTGTTTGATACAGAGACGTGGCTCGACCGGTCTGTCTTGATACCAGAAGATCATAAATGAAGACTTCTAATTTCTGCGGTAGCTATTAGCCGTCCGCAGGAAAAGGCCATCAGGGTCTCAATCTTCTCTGGATTTTGTCTGCAATCAACAACTGCATAAACTATTACTGTATCTTCCTGAACTTTAATAAATAGCAGAAGGAAATCTTTTTGATAACATTCTGTGGTATCCAAATATTTCTGGTGTATCCCTCCCATACAATTGTAAAGAATCAATGGCTGAAAACATGGTCATTTTTCCTAAAGTGACTTTATCTTTTCCCTCAAATTATTTTAAATCTCTCCAGAACAATTTGCAATCTGTCTTATTTTTTAATTTATTTCATGTGCCAAGAAAATCAGGATAAAATATCTAAAACAGGCTGAACTTAAAGTATCGCCTCGGGTTATCCCTCATATCCTTTATCAGGGCATTAAGCTCTTTGAGTGTGGTCTTCAATTCCGTGGATAGCTCCTCGTCTCTTATGAGACTCCCCATAACCCCCTCACCCTTCTCCACCCTTTCAAGGAGCACGGCGAGCCTCTCTGAAACACTGTTGATATTCTCATACAGGCTCTCATCCTCTATCAACCTGCCCAGCGTGCCTCTTGATCTGGCAAGCCTGTCTGTAAACTCCTCAAGGCTCTCCGATGCCCTTAGAAACCGCTCATAGAGTGCCGGATCTTTTATTACTTTATTAAGTGTACCCTCGGAGGTCTTCAGGGATTCTGCAAAGGCGCTTATATCCTTTACAGAGGATGAGATATCCTGATAAATCGTCTCATCCCGCATAAGTCTTCCGAGTGTCCCCTCCCCAGCCTCAAGCCTCTGAAGGAGCCTTGCAAGCTCACCTGTGGTCTCCTTCAGATTCTCATACACAGATGGATCCCTGATAAACCTTGCCACAGTGCCCTCACCCTTTTCGATCTTCCGTATTATCTCATCAAGGGTCTTTATAAACTCAGAGAGCCTTTCGATCGACTCCTTGCCTGTTTCAACGACCTCCCCTATCTCTATCTGGGAGGTCCCCTGGATGGTATCTCCTGGTTCAAGGGGTTCTGCACCCTTTGAGCCAGGGTCTATCTCCATATATTTGTCCCCAAGGAGCCCAAAGGTCAGGATGGTTGCCCTTGAGTCCTTCTTTAGGTATTTAAGGACATCAGGGTCCAGCGAGATGGTCGCCCTTATCCTTTGCTGGGGCATGAATTGTAACGATTTAACAGAACCAACCTCGATGCCAGCAAACCATACAGGGGCACCCTTCCTGAGCCCCTTCACATCATCAAAAACAGCATACACCTCAACCCTTGAGGTAAAGAGCCCTTCAAGACTGCCTGCAAACAGCACTGCGAGGACAAGGACAATGAGTGCGATGGTGATGAGGATGCCAACCTTCAATCCGGCCCATCTGAGGTGTTTTACATGATCATACATTTACTCTATTCAACATCTCCCTTCAATGGTAAAGAGCTCATTGATAAAGGCCCTGAGCTCTGGATCGGTCGTTTCTTTAAGCGATTTCATGTCACCATCAAAGGTTATTTTACCATTTTTAAGATACATAAACCTATCAGCGACCTTCGCAGCATCAGACACCTTATGTGTCACGATTATAAGCCCCATCCTGTCAGGTGGTTCACCCGAGGAAAGCTCCTTTATCATGGCACAGATATTATCCGAGGTCAGCGGGTCCAGGCCGGTGGTCGGTTCATCATAGAGCATGGTCTTTGGCCTGCCTGCTGCAAGTGATCTTGCTATGGCGACCCTCCTCTGCATGCCTCCACTGAGCTCCTCTGGCATGAGGTCGATCGCATCCTCTATACCAAGCCTCCTGATCAATGCCCTGACACGCTCCTCTATCTCCTCCTCTGAAAGGCCCGAATATTCCCTGAGGCAGAATGCAACATTATCACGCACACTTAATGAATCGAAAAGTGCACCCTCCTGAAAGACGATGCTGAACTTCATCCTGACATCCCTCAATTCAGACTCTGACATCACTGTAATATCCTGACCATCAATGATTATCCTCCCCTCATCAGGCCGTATAAGGCCCAGGATGAGCTTCAGGATGGTGGTCTTGCCCTCTCCGCTACCACCGAGTATGGCAACCCTTTCATAGAAATTGATGCGAAAACTCAACCTGTCAAGGACGACATGATCCCCGTATGAAAGGACCACATCCCTGAACTCTATCATACCCTCATCCCCAGCAGATAAAGCAGTATCCTCGTAAGGACAAAGTCTGATAGGATGATCATTATCGTGGACAGCACCACTGCCGATGTTGTAGACCTCCTCAACCCCCTCGCCCCCCCACTCGTTGAGAGGCCCATATAGCAACTTATACAGGATATAAGGTATCCAAAGATGAATGGCTTTGCAATACCTGCGAAGATGTTCTCGAATATCATTATATCCCTTATCTGGCTCCAGTAGAACGAACCACTCTGATGGCTGACAAAGGCAACGATGTAATAGCCCCCGAACAATGAGACGGCATCACCTATAATAGTGAGGATGGGTAACATCACTATTGAACTTATGACGCGTGGTGTAACGAGCTTCTTTATAGGACTTATACCATACACCCTCAATATATCCACCTGATGCCCGAGCATCATGGAGCCAAGTTCCGACGCCATCCCTGAACCCACCCTGCCTGCAAAGCTGAGGGCTATCGCAACAGGCCCTATCTCCCTTATGATCGATATCCCCACTATCCTGCCTGTATACATCCTGAGTCCCAGGGCACCAAGTTCGGCAGAGACCTGCAGGGAAAGCGCCATGCCTATGAAGAGGGAGACAAGGAGGACGATAAAGAGCGAGCCCGCGCCCGCATAATCCATCTGTTCGATGATATCACGGATATAAACAGGCCTCTGAAAGATACCGATTGGAGCCTTAACGGAGAGGATATAAAAATCCTGAACCTTCTTTATGCCCTCTTTCAGATTCACTAAGGCAACCCGTGATATACAATTATACCGATTTTTGGCATTTTCTCATAGCAGATCGAGCAAAAAAATATTATATAATAAATCCTGTTATGAAGACCGAGATACCCTATATCGTCATCCCCTCTGCAGGACTTGGTAAAAGGATGCGCCCTGTCAATCCCTATATCCCGAAGGAGATGTTACCGGTGGGGAACAAACCTGCCATACAGTATACAGTGGAGGAGGCCTTCTCAGCAGGTATCAGGAACATCATTATTATCATAAACAGACAGAAGGAGATGATAAGACAGTATTTCAAGGATAGAGACTACAGGCACAGGCATTTCCCACTTGCGGCTGAAATAATAGATGAGATAAACAGGGCCTGTGACTTCGAGTTCCTCTATCAGAAGGAACCACTTGGAGAATCAGACGCAGTGGCCCTATCAGAGAGACTCGTTGGCAATCATCCACTGGCTATCGTCTATCCTGACAACATCCACCTTCCCTCACCAGGTGCATTGAATACCCTTAAGTCAGCATATCTTGCATACAGGACAGACACGGTCGCATTGATGGAGGTGACCGGAAAGAACCGTGCAGGCATAAGCAACTCAGGGAGGGTGGATGTGAGTCATATAGAAGGCAGGGTCTTCAGGATAATAAGGTTTCATCCCAAGGGAGAGGGGTACTTCAACCTCAGGTTCAAGAGGGAACTGCGCACATGTGGCTTCTCCATCTCGGGCCCGCACATCTTTGAATACATACGAAGGGCGAGGGAAACGATCAGTGGGGGAGAGTTCATCGATGTGCCGGTTCGCCAGCTCATGCTCAGTGAAAGGGAGCTTATAGGTTGCCACCTCCCTGGCATTGTATTCGACATAGGTAACCCAGAAGGTTATCGGGCCTGTCTGAGATATATAGAAGAGGGCGGACAAAATTGCTAAATAATCCACTGTGTGATAATTTTAATGTATGAACCTTGCGCTTTTTAAAAGGCCCACAAGATATACAGGGAACGAGATAAATATCATCCGGAAGGATGCAAAGGTAAGGATTGCGCTGTGCTTCCCTGATACGTATGAGGTCGGGATGTCCCACCTGGGACTGAAGATCCTCTATGAGATAATCAACAGCATACCCTGTGCATCTGCTGAGAGGGTCTTTGCCCCATGGGTTGATTTAGAGTCCTATTTAATCAGACATGACATCCCTCTCACATCCCTTGAGAATAAGAGACCTTTAAGGGATTTTGATGTTGTTGGCTTTACCCTTCAGTATGAGCTGTCGTACACGAATATACTGAATATCCTGAGGCTCGGAAAGATCCCTCTAAGGTCTGATGAGAGGGAGAGAGATGATCCCATCATAATCGCAGGTGGTCCATGTGCCTTTAATCCCCTTCCGCTTTCTCCCTTCATCGATGCATTTGTCATCGGTGACGGAGAGGAGATAATAAGGGAGATAGTATCAATCTGCAATGATCTGAAGGGCATGGACAGACAGGAGATACTCGAAGGGCTCTCAGGGGTGGAAGGCATCTATGTCCCCCTGATCCATGATACAAAGAAGGTGAAGATCAGGAGGAGGATTGTCCAGGACCTTGACGGCACACCATTCCCTGAGTCACCCATCGTCCCGTATGCACCAATAGTGCATGACAGGGTCACCATCGAGATATCAAGGGGATGTACAAGGGGCTGTCGCTTCTGTCAGGCAGGCATGATATACAGGCCTGTAAGGGAGAGATCGGTCAGGAGGATACTCGAGATCTCGGAAAGATCACTATTAAACACCGGGTATGATGAGGTATCCTTCACCTCCCTGAGCACAGGGGACTATAGCTCCCTGCACACATTGATCAAGGGTTTTAACATGCTCTTCTCTGACAGATACATAGCCGTATCACTTCCATCATTAAGGGTTGGCGCCATTGATCAGGAGATACTCGAAGAGATAAAAAAGGTGAGAAAGACAGGCTTCACTATCGCACCTGAGGCAGGGACCCCGAGGCTCAGGGATGTTATAAACAAGGACTTCACCGAGGATGAATATGAGAGGACACTGAAGATACTGTTTGAAGAGGGGTGGAGGCATGTAAAACTGTATTTCATGATAGGCCTGCCCACAGAGACAGAGGCAGACCTCAACGGGATCATCAATATGGTCAGGACAGGCACGATGATAGGAAGGGCCATATGGCAGAAGGGTATAAATATCAACGTGAGTGTTTCTGCCTTTGTCCCCAAGCCACACACCCCTTTCCAGTGGACAGGCCAGCTCCCTTATAATGAACTCAAGGAGAGGCAGGCCTATCTGAAGAAAAATCTGAAACGAAAGGGTATAAACTTTAAGGGCCATGACCTCGGCCAGAGCCTTCTTGAGGCGGTATTCTCAAGGGGGGATGAGAGATGTGCCGTGCTGCTGGAGAATGCATATAGTGAAGGATGTCGGTTTGATGGATGGACGGAATTATTTGACTTTGACAAATGGCTCAGGGCCTCTGAGAGGGCAGGCATCGACCTCTTTAAATATGCATCGAGACACTTTGAAGCTGATGATGAACTCCCCTGGGAATTCATCGATACAGGGATAAAAAGGGAGTCATTGATAAATGAATATAAAAACTCCACGGAAGGCAAACGCACCGAAGACTGCAGGAAGGTCTGTTATGGATGCGGGCTGGATTGTAAAAAATGGGTTAAAGGCCCTGAGGAGGAACCAATCTCACACATAGAGACAGGCCGGAGGACACAGAAGATACAGGGCAGGATGAGGCTTCGTGTAAGGTACTCGAAAAAGGGCACCATGCGGTATCTATCGCATCAGGAACTGATGACCGCGATACTGAGGGCAGCAAGGAGGGCAGAGATCCCGCTCGTCCACACCTCAGGGTTCCATCCTCACCCTGTTGTCTCCTTTGGCCCAGCACTGCCTGCAGGGGTTGAGGGCATGAATGAATACATTGATATCGAGATACATCCCCTAATGAGCCCAGAGGAGTTCAAATGGAGACTCAATTCAAAACTCCCTGAAGGCATAGAGATCCTTGAGGCCATAAGGATCGACAGACGTGTGCGTGCATTGAACGACGTAATCACATGCTATGTATACGAGGTCGAGATAGGCCCGGATGACCCTGAGGCCGTAAGTAATTTTATGAACAAGGCCACCTTTACCGTCACGAGAAAGGATAAGAAGGTGGATATAAGGAGGATGGTGAAGGATGCCACGATCCATGGCAACACACTGAGGCTCATCCTTATGGATGAAGACAATCATAAGGTAAGGCTCTTCGAGATACTCCAGGCCCTGTTATCCAGGCCACTTGAGTATATCCTGGGCCTAAGGATTAAAAGGACAGGTCTCTACAGTTATAATATATACGAGAGGGAGAAGACTTGGCAGGCCAAATAATCATAAACTCAACACCAGAAGAGGTCAGACTCGCCCTCCTTGAATCAGACAACCAGCTTGCTGAACTCTACATAGAGAGGCGCAAGGATGCAAGCCTTGTGGGCAATATCTATAAGGGAAAAGTCATAAAGATACTCCCCGGCATGCAATCAGCGTTTGTGGACATAGGCCTGCCAAAGGCGGCATTCCTGCATGTGGCTGATGTGCACTCTACATTCGAATACTCACTCTTTGGAGAAGACATCGACACCACCATTCCATTTGAACTCCCCATTGAGGAGCTCCTTCAGGAAGGACAGGATGTGTTTGTGCAGGTCTCAAAAGACCCTATAGGCACAAAAGGGGCAAGGGTCACATCCTACATAACACTGCCAGGCAGGTACCTGGTCCTCATGCCAGAGGTCGAACACATCGGTATCTCAAGGAGGATAACCGACGAGAAGGAGCGCGCAAGGCTCAAGGCCATTGTGAGTGAATTAAAACCAAAGAATTTTGGTTTTATAATCAGGACCGCAAGCGAGGGCTGTACAGAGGAGGAGCTCAAGAAGGACATCGATTTCCTCATGCGTCTATGGAGGAATATCCAGGAGAAGAAGGAGAGGCTACACTCGCCCCATCTGATCTATGCAGACCTCGATCTACCTTTAAGGAGTATAAGGGACATGCTTGGTAACGAGGCCGACAGACTCGTCATAGATTCAAGGGAAGAGTACAGGAAACTCACCGAATTTGCAAACACCTATTTCCCGAAGCTCACATCAAGCATCCAGCTATATGAAGGCAATGAACCCATATTCGAGGCCTACGGGATAGAGATCGAGATACCAAAGGCCCTGGGCAAAACCGTATGGTTGAAATCAGGAGGATATATCGTTATAGACCAGACAGAGGCCCTCACATCCATTGATGTCAACACAGGGAAGTTTGTGGGAAAGGCCTCCCTTGAGGATACCATCCTGAAGACAAACCTTGAGGCGGTGAAGGAGATAGCATACCAGATAAGGCTCAGGAACCTTGGAGGGATAATCATCATCGACTTCATAGACATGGAAAAGAAGGAGAACAGAGAGAAGGTATTCAATACATTCAAGGAGATAATGAGCAGGGACAGGGCGAAATGCACGATCCTTGAGGTCTCTGAACTGGGCCTGATCCAGATGACGAGGAAGAGGGTGAGAGAGAGCCTTGGCAGGATACTATGCGAACCGTGTCCCTATTGCGAGGGGAAGGGCTTTGTAAAGTCTCCCACAACCGTATGTTACGAGATATTCAGGGAATTGAGGAAGATAGGCTCATCAAACAGGGAGAGGAATGTGATTGTAACGGCCCATCCCCTGGTGATTAACATGATATATGAGGATGAAAGGGATGGCTTTGAGGCGATCGAGAGGCAATACAACCTCAAGGTGATGCTAAAGGCTGACAAGAACCTCCACCAGGAATACTATGAACTGGCCACTGCATAGCGATACCATGAAGAGCCTGGAGAAGTTTAACAGATTGAAGGAACAGCTCAAACAGATGGAGAAGGCCATCGTAGCCTACTCAGGCGGTGTGGACAGCACCTTTCTGCTCAAGACAGCCACCCTCTCGGGCATGAGGGATATAATAGCGGTCACTGCCTCTTCCGAGAGTCTGCCTGCTGAGGAGCTCTCCTTTGCCAGGGAGATGACGTCCCTTTTAAACATAAGACACATAGTAATCTCCACAGAGGAGTTAAAGGACGAAAACTTCTCAAACAATCCACCTGAGAGGTGTTATTACTGCAAGAAAGAACTATTCAGTAAACTGAGGGAGATTGCGGATAGAGAGGGCATTGAATACATACTGGACGGAACCAATGCAGACGATATGAATGACTGGAGGCCCGGTGTAAAGGCAGCAAGGGAGTTCGGGGTGGTGAGCCCGCTCCGTGACGCAGGGCTCACAAAGGCAGAGATAAGGGAGCTGTCGCAGTCTCTTGGCCTCAAGACATGGGACAAGCCTGCAACCCCCTGCCTTGCCTCACGCTTTCCCTATGGGCAGAGGATCACCAGGGATGCCATTGAAAGGGTATCCAGGGCAGAGGGGTTTATAAAGGGCCTTGGCATAAGAGATCTGAGGGTAAGGACACATGGAGAGATTGCAAGGATTGAGGTGCCTGTGAATGAGTTTGCTACCCTGATGGATGATGGCGTCAGAAAGGCGATCGTGGACTTTCTCAAATCCCTTGGCTATATATACATCACACTCGACCTTCAGGGTCTGAGGAGTGGCAGCCTCAACGAGGTCCTGAGTAACAGCGAAAAAACCCGCTGTATTAAATAATAGAAGGGGCTTATCGGCCCTTGCAATTGTGTCTCTTATAGATCCGTCCATGTCACCCATTCAGAACCATACAGACTTAGAGAGGTGTGTCAGATGCGGGATATGTAAGGCCACCTGCCCAACGTATCTCATAGCCCTTGATGAGGGCATGAGTGCAAGGGGCAGGATGGCACTGCTTGGTGGTCTAAAGGAAGAGAAACTCCAGCCAACAGAGAATCTCTCTGAAAAGATATTCAGCTGCCTGTTATGTGAGGCGTGTAAAGGTATATGCCCGCTCGGTATAGACATCACCCGTATGATATACGAAGGGAGAAGGAATCTAAAAGACACCTTCAACAGGGGAAGGCTACTCAGAAGGGCCATAAGGCTTTCGATCCAGAGGCCTGAGATAGCCTTTATGGTGCTAAGGGCCCTGCAGAGGCTCACGATTATAAACAGGATATCAGGCTATCTACCACCTGTTACAGCCCATCCCCTTAAGAATGGCCAGTCCGTCTTCAGGGGCACAAGGACAACCGCAAGGGTGGGCCTATTCCTCGGATGCAGTGTCAACTATCTCTATCCATCTATAGGTAAGGCGCTCATAGAGATACTGAATACACTTAATTATGAGGTCGTGATAATGAAGGGTGAGGTCTGCTGCGGGGCCCCCTTAATGTCACTTGGATATGAGGATGAGGCTATAAGGCTTGCAAGGAAGAATATCAGCCTGTTTCAGAGGATGAAGGCAGAGGCCATCATCAGCCTCTGCCCAACATGCACAATGGTGATCAGAGACCGATATCCTCTACTCACAGGAGATGGCATACCAGGGATCGTGGATATCAATGAATTCCTGGTAAAGATCGATATCCACAAAGGCCGCTGCATGGTTGAAAGAAGGGTAACATATCATGACCCATGCCACCTCAGCCATGGCCTCGGCATAACAGAGGAGCCAAGGGAGATAATCCACAACATTGAGAACACAACCCTTGTGGAGATGGAGGATGCCCGTAGATGCTGTGGTTTCGGAGGCCTCTTCAGCAAATTATTCAAGGACCTATCCATGGAGATCAGCAGAAGGAAGATGGAGGATATAAAGAAGACAGGCGCAGATACAGTGGTAACCTCATGCCCTGGCTGCATAATCCACCTGAATGAATTAAAGAGACAGATGGGTATTGATATAGAGATACTACACATCGTGGAATTGCTCCATGAGGCTATAACAGGATAGAAATGCTATAATATAGTGATATGCCGATATTCGAATACAGATGTAATGAGTGTGGGACAGAATTCGAGGAACTCGTCTCAGGGCAAAACCCTGATGTCAGGTGCATAAAGTGCCATTCAAAAAATGTCAAGAAAAAGTTCTCTTTATTCGGGATGAGCGGGGTCGAGAAACAGGTCTCATCAGGGTGCACATCCTGCAGCTCCTCATCATGCAAAAGCTGTAAATAATGTATCCCGAAACACTGCACCGCTGGATCATTATAATAATCACCCTCTCCCTGCTCTCTTTATCCCCATTCCACCTATATGGCATGTCTTCATCACCAGAGGAAACCATCCTCTCAGGATGCGAATTCCAGAGGGTATCACATGTAATAGATGGTGACACCTTCGTGCTTGAGGATGGCAGAAAGGTGAGGATGCTCGGTGTCGATACACCAGAGACCGTTGATCCACGGAGGGATGTCCAGTTCTTTGGTAAGGAGGCTGCAAGAAGACTGAGGGAATGGATAGAGGGAGAGGTGGTCTGCCTGAGAAGGGACGCCGACAGGACACAGGACACCGATAAATACGGGAGATTGCTCAGATATGTATGGATTTATCGACCATCATCCCGGCAGGAACCCGTAAAGGGCTTTTTTGTCAATGCCGAGCTCATAAAACAGGGTTATGCCTTTGCATATACCCGATATCCGTTCCAGTATCTCGAAGACTTCAGGGCCTATGAGAGACAGGCGCGGCAGAAGAACCTTGGCCTCTGGGATGAAGAGCGATACAAAGAATGGCACGAGAACCTGAAAGAGAGTGAAAGCATCTCACTGACATGCGGCAGGGCTGAGACCATCTGTCCTGACGATGCCATCAACCACGTTGGCGAGACAAGGACGGTCAGATTCTTCGTAAGAAAATCCTACGACAGCGGCAGGGCTGTCTTCCTGAACAGCAAGAACGACTTTAGAGACCCTGATAACTTTACAGCGGTAATATTTAAAAAGGACAAACACAAATTCCTCCGTCCCCCCTCCGAATACTACTGGGGCAAGACAGTGGATGTGACAGGTGTAATAGAAGAATATGACGGAAGGGCAGAAATAATCATAAAAGATCCCTCACAGATAAGGATAGTGGAGTAACTCCCCATAAAAAGGTTTTGTTGAATTTATCAGCCCTTATTCTTTATAATGTATTGTCTAACTCCTCTTCCCGGGTAGCTCAGTCGGCAGAGCGGGTGGCTGTTAACCACTTAGTCGGGGGTTCGAGTCCCTCCCCGGGAGCCATTTTAATGGCTGTTTCAAACTCATTTAAAGTGGCCTTCCATCTTGCCCGCACAAGGAAGAAGGCAGGCAAAATAAAAATATTTCTTTCTCCTA
>MTOQ01000087.1 GCA_002011735.1 Nitrospirae bacterium JdFR-81
TTTCCAGTGATGGATCTTGACAGGATGATAGATATCTTTCAAATTTTCTTCCCAAAAAGTCTTAATAAGGGTGGATACTATGTCTCAACCAATGACCATTAGAATTAAGGTGGTATGATTGGGGTCCTGTTTATAGTCCTGGTGATCTTAACCGCATGTTCAGGGGGCCACCCATACCAGCAGGCACCCTTTGATGGCAGAAAGGTGGTCATAGAGACAGGGGGATTAAAGGACGGCATTCCGGTATTTTATACATTTGAAGGGATAAACTTCTTTATAATCAAGACAGGCGATAAGGTCCGCGCTTACCTTGATGCCTGTCAGGAGTGTTATATACACAGAAGGGGTTTTAGATACGAAGAAGGCGCCCTGATATGCAACTACTGCAACATCAGACACCCTGTAGGCACACTGGACAGGGGCCAGGGGAGGTGTCATCCGATCAGGCTTAAGGGAAGGCTTAAAGGGCATTTATACGAGATAGACAAGGATCAGCTCCTTGAAAGGCAGGGATATTTTTAGTTATCCTCCATGAAGGCTTCCATGCCAAGCCTCTCTATCACCTCTGAGAGGCGTTCTCTCTTTCTTGTGCTTCCAGGCCTCAGGGCCGCCTTTTCCTGATAGTTCCTCAGCACCCTGTCAATGATCTCAAGCACCTCGAAGTCATCCACCCAACGCATATACTCTACACCAAACCTCACTGTTGAGCCTTCCTTGCCACCTATCAGAACCCTGAAGCCTGTCCTGCCCTTCTTTAGAACCCCATACTCACATGCATTGAGACACCTGCCACAATACTGACATCCCTCTGTCACCCTGACCCTACCATCAACCACCTCAACGGCATCAAAAGGACAGGACTCCATACAGGCACGACAACCCTCCTTACATACATTACCATCCACCACAACCTCAGCCATGGCAACAATACCTATATCTGTATTGTATGGCCTTGAGCAACCATTCAGACAACCTGCAAAGGATATGGTAACCTTATTTGGCATATCCCTGTCCCCAAAGTTGTGACTCACCATCATGCCTATCTCCTGCACAGGTCTGACAGAACTGGAACACCAATCAGGGCAGGTAAAGATATTCCTCACAGAGGTGCCTGCCCCACCAGGAAAGAGCCCTGCTATATAGAGCTCCCTCAATGCCCTGTCAAGATCCTTCTGTCTTACCTCTGGTATCTCAAGATTGTGTCTCGGGCTCAGATGGACCTTGCCAGAACCATACTCCTCGGCCACCAACTTTATCGTCCTGAGCTGTGAGGCAGAGTACATGTTTCTGTATGGCCTTGCACATGTCCTCAGGTTCACCACCTTCTCTCCAACCACCTCTATATCCTTTGCAAGCACACCCTTAATGATGCCCACCTTCGGCATCTCAAGATTGAATGTCTCCCTCTTCATCATATCGGTCCTCCACCCTGCCTCTCAAACACATCGGCGATCCTCTCGCCTTCCTCTGCCACCTCGCGATACCATCTGATAACCCTCTCTATCTCTTCAAGAAGGGAATCTTCAGAGGAGAGGCTCTTATAAAAAACCCCCTCTCTGGGCCTTATCCCGCCCTTTCCACCCAGAAACAGGTCAAAGCTCCTTGCCCTTACCCTTATGGTGCCAGGCCTGCAGATATTTGTGCAGAATCCGCACCTGACGCATCTATCTGTATCTATCACCACACCCTCATCAGTGATGGTGATCGCATCAACCTGACAGCCAAGTGGTTCTTTTACACACAAAGAGCACCTCTTACACTCCCTGTCGGTCAACTCTATCTCTACCCTCGCTATCACCCCGATATCCGATGTCCTTGAACGAACACATGAAAAATCACACCCTGATAGCGAGATAACCATCTTACCAGGCATCACCACGCCCATATAGAGATCGTTCAGCCTCTTTGCCATCCTGTCCATCGCTGTGGCATTGTAGAGACACCACCTTGAACATGCTATAACATTCCTCAGATGCCTGCCGATCGGGCCTGTGGAGAGTCCTGCCCCCTTCAACTGCTGGAGAACCTCCTCAAGGCATGAACTCAACACGTCAGGTATCTCCACTGTCTGGCGGGGTGTGACATGAACCACCCCTGAACCATACCTTTCAGCTATATCGGCTATAACACCGATCTGGTTGGCGGTCAGCTCAGAGGAATAGGGTGCTGATGGCCTCAACCTGAGTGTGACCTTCCCCTCTATCCTGCCAGGGAGGATCCCTCCATTATCCATACCTAAAGTTTATACCCAACCGAGGAGGGACTCATATGATATAAATCATAAGGTGGGATGAGAATCCTTACGCCTTTTATGAAACCTGTTCTGTGCGATGGCCATGCCCTTTGTGAGAATAATCGAGACCGCCTCTGTAGCCTCCTCGACCATCCTCTCAACATCTGATCTCTCACTCTTCAGAAAGGGTGACAGGACATACCTTTCTGGAGAAAGCCTCTCTGATCTCCCGATACCCAGTCTGAGCCTTATAAAATCACCTGTTCCAAGTGACCGGATTATTGATTCAACACCACGATGACCACCTGATGAGCCACCCCTCTTTATCCTTATAACCCCCAATGGAAGGTCGAGGTCGTCATGGATAACAAGGATATCATCGATATCATTAAACCTCCTGAATGCCGTGCTCAGGGCAACTCCGCTCCTGTTCATAAAAGTAAGGGGTTTTAGAAGGACTATCCCCTTCCCTTCCATCAACCCCTTGCCATATATATAGTTCTTTGTCTTGTATCTCAGGTTTATAGAGGACTTCTCAGAGAGCAGATCAATAACCCTGAACCCTATGTTATGCCTCGTCCCTTCATACTCCTCACCAGGATTACCCAGGCCTGCTATAAGCCACATCCCTTCACCCTTTTATCCCTCCTTCTCCTCCTTCTCTACCTTCTCCTCCTCTTTTGCCTTCTCCTTTACAAGTTCGGGCTCAGCAGCCTCTTCCTCAGCAGGCGGTGCTGCCACCTCCTCAACCTTTGGTTCAAGCACGGTCAGGATAACCTCTTCAGGATCTGTCAGTATCCTCACGCCCTCAGGAGGCTGGAGATCACTCACATGGAGGGAGTGGCCGATCTCTATGTGTCCTGCGTCCACCTCGATGGCCTCTGGTATCTGTGTTGGCAGACACTCCACCTCAACCTCCCTGAGATGCTGCTCCATGATCCCGCCCTTCTTTACACCCGCAGGCTCTCTCGTTATCATAACCGGCACCATCAGGCTTATCCTCTCCTTGAGCGATACCTCTATAAAGTCCACATGGAGCAACTCATCTGTCACAGGATCGGTCTGGTAGTCCTTTATGAGCACATGGTGATCATGGGTCGTGCCATCCCCGTTGCTGAGTTCGATCTTCAACAGGGCGTGTTCTCCAAGTCCCAGCGATATCAGCCTCCCTATCTCCCTCTTCTGGAGTTTTATATGGGTCGCCTTACCCTTTGAATAGATAACAGCAGGCAGAAGCCCCTCTCTCCTGAGCCTCCTTGCCTTACCCTTTCCAATCTCCTGCCTCTTTTCTGCCTTGATCAAAATCTCTTCCATCTCTATATACCCTCCTTATGATTTTAAAGACTCAATCGAATAAAGAGCTGACCGATGTCTCCTCATGGATCCTCTTTATCGCCTCACCAAGGAGCCTTGCGACCGAAAGCACCGTTAGCTTCTTACACCTCTCCTGCTTGTTATCCATGGGTATCGTGTTTGTCACGATCACCTCTTCAAGCCCTGAGGCGTTTATCCTCTCCAGTGCAGGGCCTGAGAGCACTGCATGGGTGCATGCAGCTATAACCCGCCTTGCACCGTTCTCCTTTAATGCAGAGACAGCGTTTGTGACCGTCCCTGCTGTATCGATCATGTCGTCAAGGAGTATCGCATCCTTGCCCCTCACATCACCTATGACATGCATCACCTCGGAGACATTCGCCTTCTCCCTCCGTTTATCGATAATGGCAAGCGAGGCATTAAGCCTCCTTGCAAAGGCCCTTGCCCTTTCAACCCCTCCTGCATCAGGCGAGACAATGACTATGTTGTCTGCATACTTGTTTCTCACATACTCCGCAATAACAGGGGCCGCGTAGAGGTGATCAACAGGGATATTAAAGAAGCCCTGAATCTGGCCCACATGGAGGTCGACCGTAAGGACCCTGTCAGTGCCTGCGGTTGTGATGAGATCCGCCACCAGCTTTGCAGAGATCGGAACGCGTGGAAGCACCTTCCTGTCCTGGCGGGCATATCCATAATAAGGGATGACAGAGGTGATCCTTCCAACAGACGCCCTCTTGAACGCATCGAGCATGAGGAGCAGCTCCATCAGGTTATTATTAACAGGATGGCAGGTGGACTGTATCAGAAAGACATCAGAACCCCTGACATTCTCGTTTATCTGGACCATTATCTCACCATCACTGAATGTGGACACAGTAGCCTCACTAACAGGCACACCTATATAATCTGCTATCTCCTCTGCGAGTCTCCTGTTTGAATTACCCGTGAATAATTTGATCCCCTCAGGCATCACCCCTCCTTTAACAAAAATACCAGATTAAAAATCAGAAAGAAGTCCTCTGAGTTTTTAGTCCCTGGCTGGGGCGGGAGGATTCGAACCTCCGAATGGGAGATCCAAAGTCTCCTGACTTACCACTTGTCGACGCCCCAATCATGAAGGGACTTAAAACCCAAAACCTACTTTATAATCGTCTGCACCACCGCTGTCCAGAGGTCTCCAAAACCCCTTGACGCCTCCTCTGCCCTCTCCCATGATTCAAACACACCAAAAACCGTTGATCCACTACCACTCATCAATGAGAATACAGCACCTTCCCTCCTGAGCCTCTCCTTAATCTCGGCGATCAGGGGGAATGCACTCAAGGTAACCACCTCAAGGTCATTCAGGATAGCATGATTAAACCTTGATATACCCTCTATATCGGCCCCTCTTATGCAATTGACAAACAACTTAATATTATCAGAATTATCAAGACCTTTTGTCAACTTATCCCCCCTGTGCTCATCAAACCTTGTGTATGCCCACCTGGTGGATACCTCAAAATGTGGCTTTACAAGCAGTAGAGAGAGTGGCCTGCTGGCCTCATACTGGATCACCCTCTCCCCCCTGCCCTCCACATAGGTAAGTCCCCCTTTCAGGAAGGAAGGGACATCAGAGCCAAGCTCAGAGGCCATCCTGTACAGTTCAGGTTCAGGGATGTGAAGTGACCATAACCTATTCAGGACCACCAGGGTTGCCGCAGCATCACTACTGCCACCGCCCAGGCCTGCACCCATCGGGATATTCTTCTTGAGCTCGATAATGATACCCTTATCAACATGGTATCTCTCCTTAAGTAGCCTTGCTGCCCTGTATACGAGATTCTCCTCCACGGGGATATCAAGATTCGTCTTGATGATCACCCTGTCTGATAGGGTAAACCTCAGTTCGTCATAAAGGGTGACCTTCTGGATGAGACTCCTTATCTCGTGGTAACCATCATCCCTCAGCCCAAGGATCTTCAGGAACCAGTTTATCTTTGCAGGTGCATTAAGGGTCAGTGATTCGCCTGCCATTATTCGGTATTCTTCAGTTCACGGATCTTCTTCTCAACCCTCTCTTTGAGCCCCTCCTCTTTTTTGTGAAACTCAAGGGACTTCTTCCACGCATCCAGTGCGGCATCCTTGTTGTTGAGTTTTAGATAGATGTCTCCAAGGTGTTCGTAGATGACAGGATCGTCATTGATCAGTTCCAGCGCCCTCTTTATCTCCCTGAGGGCCTCCTTATACATGCCCTTTTTATAGTAGACCCACCCGAGGCTATCGATTATATAGCCACTGTCAGGCCTGAGCTCAATGGCCCTCTTGATCAGATCAAGGGCGCGATCAAGCTTTATCCCCCTCTCGGCATAGGTATAACCAAGATAATTGAGTGCATCAACATGGTCAGGGTTTATCTCAAGCGTCCTGTTGAGGTATTTGACCATCTCATCATACCTCTTCATCTTCTCATAGACAACAGCAAGGTTGAAGTTAAGCTCGTCACTGTCAGGATCAAGCCTCAGCCCGTTCAGAAAGGTCTGCTCTGCCATCTTATAATCCTTCTTCTCCACATATATAAGCCCTATGTTGAGATAGAGGTCAGGCTTTTTAGGGTCTTTTGTAAGGAGTATCCTGAACCTGTCAAGGGCTTCATCATACCTCTCCATCACCACCAGGAGCTGGGCCAGGAGGTATAATGCATCAACATCATCTGGGTCTGTGGATATAACCCTGCGTAACTGCTCCTCTGCCTCCTTATACTGCTTGTTGTTTATATAAAGCCTTGCAAGTATCTTCCTCGTCTCTGGATCATCAGGCAGGATCTTTACAATCTCAGTCACCTCATCAATCGCCTCATTATACTTGCCTGTGGTGATATAAAGACCTGCAAGCCTCTTCCTGGCCTCTATATACCTTGGATCAAGCCTTATCGCCTCTTTATAGTTCGAGATAGCACTCTCTGTATCCTTCAGACCTTCATAGGCAAGGCCCAGCATGAAATATCCAGCAGGCATTGATGGATCGAGGCTGACAACCTCCTTGAACTCTTCTATGGCCTCCTTATATTCACCCATCTCGATAAAGAGCCTGCCAAAGTGGTATCTCAATGAGACATCATACGGGGCCTGTTCCCTCGCCCTCTTGAGTATCTCAACGGCCTCATTATTCCTGCCCTCGTCAATGTATATGCGTGTAAGATATATATAAGGGGTAATCTCCTCTGGCTCCAGTCCCAGCCACCTCCTATACACCTCTGCCGCCTTCTGCATCTCCTTCTTCTGTACATACAATTTCCCAAGTAATGCGAGGAGAGGCACATAGTCGGGATGATCTTTAAACGCCCTCTCTGCCATCCTCAGTGCATCATCGACCTTACCCCTTCTGAAATACATGGAACTCAACTCCGTCATCAGATACACCGAACCTGGATCCTCTGCAAGGGCATTCTCAAGATGCCTAATTGCGCCATCCCAGTCATGGTGCATCTCTGCCTCTGCACTGAGGAGGTATTCATAATAGGCCTTCTTTGAAGGCTCAGGTGCAACAGGTCTGGTTGTTGTGGTGTAACAACCCACAAAAGAGATCAGTATTAGAGCCAGGACGAATCTTGATAGAAGCCTACCCATCATATAATTATTATCGCACAGAGTATCGGCAAAAACAACATAACCATCTTTCAAGGAGTTGCCAAATAGAACAGCAAAATGATAAATTTACATTCAAACATGGTCAGGGATATCTTCGATAGATTCAGCGATACAGGGATACTCGTTATAGGAGACCTCATGGTTGATCGTTATATATGGGGCAAGGTCAGGAGGATATCCCCTGAGGCACCCGTGCCTGTTGTTGAGGTATCAAACGAGGAGATACTCCCCGGTGGTGCTGCCAATGTGGCCAACAACCTTGTATCCCTTGGTGGCAGGGTCTTTGTATCAGGCGTCATAGGAGACGATGATATGGGCACAAGGTTGAAGACGGAGCTTGATAAAAGGGGCATCAATACAGACGGGATAATCGTGAGCAGAGAGAGGCCAACGACCATAAAGACCAGGATCATAGCCCATAATCAGCAGGTGGTTAGATTCGACCATGAGGTAAAGACAGATATAAACCGTTCGACCATCTCTGCGATCCTCGACTATGTAAAGAGGTGTCTGCCTGACATAAAGGGGATAATAATCTCGGATTATTGCAAGGGTGTGATAACAAAGACCTTTATGAAGAGACTGCTTGAGATGATGGATCTAAAGAGGTTCATAGCCGTTGATCCAAAGGTGGGGCACTTTGATTATTACAGGGGGGTAAGCTTAATAACACCGAACATAATGGAGGCATCATCAGGCTCTGGCATAGAGATAACCGATGAAGAGAGCCTTATCTCGGCAGGCAGGAGACTCATTGAGAGGATAGGCTGTAAGGCCGTCCTCATAACCAGGGGTGAGGAGGGGATGACATTGCTTGAAAAGAATGGTAAAGTAACACACATACCCACCTTTGCCAAAGAGGTGTATGATGTGACAGGCGCAGGTGACACCGTTATTGCAACGTTTACACTCACACACTGCGCAGGTGCATCCCTCAGGGACGCTGCTATATATGCAAACCATGCAGCAGGTATTGTGGTGGGAGAGGTCGGCACAGCCGTCATAAACAGGGATGAACTGATATCAAATATAACAGGAGCAAAGGGATGATACCATCAAAAAGGGCACAATCAATAAAACCATCACCCACACTATCCATTGATACAAAGGCAAAGGCCCTCAGGGCAGCAGGAGAGGACATCATCAACTTTGGTGTTGGTGAGCCTGATTTCGACACACCTGCCAACATAAAGGAGGCTGCCATAAAGGCGATAAGGGATGGCTTCACAAAATACACACCAGTGGGCGGAATCGTTGAACTGAAGGACGCCATCATCGAAAAGTTCCAAAGAGACAACAACCTCTCTTATAGCAGAGACGAGATTATCGTCTCATGCGGTGCCAAACACTCCCTTTATAATATAGCCGAGGCGCTATTTAATCCTGGAGATGAGGTTATAATACCCGCACCATACTGGGTCACATACCCCGACCAGGTGATACTCAATGACGCAGTGCCTGTTGTTATAAATACCGACGAAAAGAACTCCTTCAGATTGACACCAGAGCTTATCAGGGAGAAGCTGTCAGAAAAGACAAGGGCATTGATACTCAACTATCCCTCCAATCCAACAGGGCTCTCATATGACCACGACAGCCTCCAGAGGATAGCCGAGATGGCAATTGAACACGACCTTTATATCATCTCTGACGAGATATACGAGAAACTCACCTATGATGGGTTTAAACACACAAGCATCGCCTCCCTTGGAGAGGAGGTAAAGAAGAGGACCCTGGTGGTGAATGGCCTCTCCAAGTCCCATGCAATGACGGGCTGGAGGATAGGCTTCACGGCAGGGCCAAAGGAGATCATCTCTGCTATGACAAAGATACAGAGTCAGTCCACATCAAACCCCACATCCATAGCACAGATGGCTGCTGTAGAAGCGCTTAGGGGGCCACAGGACTTCATACCCATGATGGTCTCAGAATTTGACAAGAGGAGGCTCTATATCCTCGAACGACTCAACGGCATCGAGGGTGTATCAACCATAAAACCTGTCGGGGCATTCTATGTATTCCCGAATGTATCCTACTATTATGGAAGGGCCAGCAACGGATTCAGGATCAATTCATCACTTGACCTCTCCGAGTATCTACTGGACAGGGCCAGGGTGGCAGTGGTACCAGGCTCTGCATTCGGGAACGATGATTATATAAGACTCTCTTACGCGACATCCATGGATAATATAAAGAAGGGGCTGGACAGGATCGAGGAGGCACTCGCCGGTCTGAGGTGACCCTATTAATAAAATTGAAAAAGTTTTATAATATTTAAAATGCCACCTTCAGGATGAGCAGGGAAGAATGCTGAGAGAGATGAAGATAGAGGGTCTGTTATTTGATCCCCGAAGCAATATGTATATATTGCTCCTCAAAGAGGTCAACGGCCACGAGACACTACCAATCTGGATAGGCAAACCAGAGGCCGACTCCATCGCCCTCGCCCTGGGTAAGATAGTCACACCAAGGCCACTGACCCATGACCTGCTGAAGAATATCATATATGAATTAAAGATGAAGGTGACAAAGGTCGTTATCACAGAGATAATCGACAACACATACTATGCAGGCCTGTACATAGAGAAGGAGGGCACAGAGATACCGATTGATTCAAGGCCGAGTGATGCTATAGCGGTGGCGATAAGGGTTAATGCACCGATATTTGTGGATGAGAATGTGATCACCTACAGGAACAGCGATGAGCTTGAAGACTGGTTAAAGAACCTCAAACCAGAAGACTTCGGTAACGTGATGTAACCCCATCCATTGTGCTGACCAGGACAGAGGGTATCGTCCTTAAAAATCAAAAACATGGTGAGGCCGATTTAATAGTAACATACCTGACCCCTGATCGTGGTATAATCAAGGCATTTGCAAAAAGCCCCCACAAGATAAAGAGCAGGTTTGGGAGCAGTCTTGAACCACTCACACACTCAAGGATATCCCTGTTCGGTAAAGAGCAATCCATCCCAAAGATCACCCAATCAGACATCATAAACACATTCTACCGACTGAGAGAGAGCTATGACGACCTCATAAACATATCCAGGCTCATAAGGGTCATGTTATCCATCATTCCAGAAGACACACCCAACAAGAGGCTGTTCAACTTCTTTTTGGGCATCCTCAACCTCATGGACTCATCCACAGGAGACCAGAGACACATCCTGTATCTCATAGCCCTTATCCGCCTCCTTGCGATGACAGGATATGCACCGAGGCTGAACAAATGTGGCAGATGCGGTAAAAAGGGTATTAATTTCTATCCTGGGGCAGGCACCATACTGTGTGATGGATGCGCAGGTGGCCAGGAGATAAAAGGACCCCCTGTGAGGGTCAATGGTGATATCATAAACTTTTATTCACACTCCATCGAATGGCCTGTGCAGAAGCTGACAAGACTGAGACCCCGCAAAGAACTCCTCTCCACACTCTCCAGCATCATGGAGAGACACCTCTCACAGAATCTCGGCATCAGGCCATGAAGCCACCTGTTCTATATTCATCCTTCTCTTATTAAGTCAGGAAACACCGTCTCCACAAACCCTGAGGGGGGTTGACCATCTTCGGTTTATATATCCTGCCTTTCCTTGCCTTATTAAAGTCCTTTTTGTCTCCAGTGATAAGATAATCAGCACCGCACGTAATAGCAGAGATAAGCACAGGGACATCCTTATCAGGAATGGATCTGTTATACCCCTGACAGCCTGTTTCGAGGGCAACCTCTCCTACCCCGCATCTCCCGCCTCTACTTTATCGATTCTTAAACCATATATTGCATGCCCCCTCGATGGAGACCATACAGGGGCCCTTTGGTCTTTCTGGAGTGCATGCCTTTTTGAACAGCCTGCAATCATCGGGATAGGCCTTTCCCAGGACCACCCTGTCGCATATACATCCAGGGATCTTTGACTCTTTCACCTCCTTCAAACCAAAGACCCTCTTTGCATCTGCCCTGGCATACTCATCCCTCAGCTCAAGACCTGACCGGGGAATATTTCCTATGGCCCTCCAGTTCACATCAGAGACCGTGAAGTACTTATTAATGAGTCTCTGTGCGGTTGTGTTGCCCTGTGGCCTTACAACGTGCCTATACACATTGCCTACATATGGCCTTCCATCATTTATCTGCCTGAGTAGTTCTAAAAGGCCGAGTAATAGATTCTCGGGCTCAAAACCTGCAACGACAACAGGAATACCGTATCTCTCAGGGAACACCCTCCATGCATCTGCCCCCACAATGGCAGAGACATGCCCTGGTGCAATAAACCCATCTATGCCTATCTCTGAATCCATGACAAGGACCTCCATTATCCTGGGTGTCAATCTATGAGAACTGAGTATATAGAGGTTTTCGGGCATGCCGGTCTCAAGGATCGCTGCAACAGGCGCTGTGGTTGTCTCAAAGCCTATTGAGAAGAAGATCACCTTTCTGTCCTTATCCTCCCTGGCGATCCTCACCACCTCTGATGGAGAGGTGACCATCCTGAAGTTCCTCCCATTGGAGATGATCGAGCCCTCTCTTGATGGAACCCTGAGCATATCACCATATGTCACAAGCAGAACATCATCCCTCCTTGAGAGTTCTATCGCATTTATGATGTCGCTTTCAGGACATACACACACAGGACACCCAGGGCCTGGTATGAGTTCCAGGCCCTCTGGCATGAGGCTCCTTATACCTGATGAGGATATAGTATGCTCGTGAGAGCCACACACATTCATTATCTTGAGCCTCTTGCCTCTGGGGATGAGTTCCCTGATCTGTCGGATGACCCCTTCAACCATGGCCTGTCCCTCACCAGACCAGGGAGAGGAGGGAGATTATCTTGGTCTGAAGGCGATTATATTTACAGGAGATAACCACACACTCTTCAGAACGATAGCAAAAGCCGTCCTTGACAACCACATGAGTGCTGATACCTGTCATTGACCTGAAGGGGCACGGGAGATGGAGTTTGCCACTTGTGATGGAGTATTGTTTTTGCAAAAAATAGTTCTCTATATGGATCTTCATCTCTTCAGTCCTGTCAGCCTGTCCCTCAGCCACCTCATGATATCATCGTATGAGGGTGGCATCACAAGGAACAGCTCTATGTCCTTTGAGAGCTGGAGTTTAACCCTCACATCATCCTCCATTATAAGGATGGCGGCCTCTCCTGCTGAGATGTTGCTGTCTATTGCATTCTGCAGGTGTTTGAGCCTCCTGTCAAGTGCCTCCTTATAGAATTCGTATATCTTGTCCGAGACCTCCCTTGACCTTACGATGGCGAGGCAGTTCCTCCAGTCTATATAGGCATTGAGTATATCCCTGTCTTCGATCGGTTGTATGACAGCTCCCTGTTCAACCCTCTTCTTGACAAGGGAGTGTGCCCTCTCATTTATCCTGTTCAGGATATTAAGGGCCTCTTCACCGTCACCATAGATACTCTCACACAGTATCTTGCTCGCCCTGCCTGCTATCTCTAACCTCTCCAGCTGCTTCTCTACATCCTCCCAGAATCTATTAACAAGGTTATTATACTCCTCCTCAGCATCCCTGACAGGATATACATTTGGCACAAAGTACAACTTCCTCTTCCCTGAAAAGCTCTCTACCTCTGGCCTCTGTATCTTCCCCAGCTCAACCATTGTACCTTTATTATATTACTCCTCGATCCCTGATTTCACCTCTATCATATCCCTCATATCCTGGATATTCTCTGATAGCTCCCACCATCCGAGGTTAAATCCTGTGTAGTCATAGGCACCGGTCATCGCCGAGGCGTATCGCACTGTATTGGCATAAAAGAGCCACTGTTCAACCCACATCTTCTCGATGCTTTCATCAAAGGGGTTTGCGGGATCCTCTATGCCCATATCCCATGCCTTCTGCATCAACATGGTGGCCGTAAGGACCATCTCATCGACCTTCCTGATATGTTCATGGACCTTGTCAAAGTGTCCATTTATCCAGTCCCTGTTATGACAGCCATTGCATATCGCCTTCATCTTATTGAGCCTTCTCATCTGTTCTTCTTTATCAATGAGGAATCCTGTTGCCAGTGCGCCTGAAAAGGTGGTGGGCATGGGGAGACCGTCACCATTCCTGATTATGGTGGTATCTCCGGATCTGGGCTGGGGGTGACTGTAGATGAGACCAAATAGCCTTATCCATAGCCTTGAACCAAAGTCGTGTGTCCTCTCTGCGATGACCTCGCCCTGGGGTGATACAAGCAGGCTGTTATGACATGTTGCACATGTTGGAGCCGTGAAGTCTTCTCCTATGACCCAGGGGACGGCATCAAAATTCCACTCTTTATGCTTTGAGAGGAATATATTCCCGTGCTTGCTCACCTTATAGACATACCACGCTGGCACATCTGGCTCTGCATGGCACTGCGAACAGGTGTAGGGTTTCCTTGCCACCTCGATGGAGAAGGCGTGTCTTGCATGGCATGAGGTGCAGGAGCCAATACTCCCATCCGGGTTCTCCCTCCCAACACCCTGATTCGGCCAGTTGATAAGATCAGGTATCCTGATGCTCCCTATCTTGGTCCTTATCGTCTTCATCCCCTTTACCTCAACCTTTGTCCCGTGACATCCGAGGCAGACATCATTAAGGACCATGGCAGATGGCTTCTCCTGGATGATCCTTCCATTTCTGATCTTCTGCACGCCGGTAATGGTCTCTACAAGGGTGTGATAAAGAGGGTTATCCATCAGGTTCTTCCGCGCCTGTGCCTTCTTGCTCCCTGAATACTGGGCGACCTCAACAGGGTGGCATGTGGCGCAGTCATTAGGTGTGACTATCACATTCACCTTAAAACCCATGTGATCAAAATTGTCCCTGTGCCTCTCAGGATTCTGGCCGTGACACTCAAAACAGCCGACCACATACCCAGAAAATTCATCAGGTATCTCCTCTGCAGATACCCTCCTCTGGAGCCTGTCCTTCTTGATTGCAGCCTGTGGGGTGACCTTTGAGTGGCGGCTTGTAAGCCAGTCCTGGACGATCCCAGGGGTATAGAGCTGGTGGCATCCAATACACGCCTCTGTCTGTGGACTGATGTCCTTTATCCTTTCAGATGATGCGTCCTCTAAGGGCAGGAATAGAAGAAAGGCCAGTAGTATTATTGATCTCACACTGATGATCTTCATCACCCATCCAAGGAATAAGGGCGAGTGGAAGCCCACCCGCCCCTTGGATCAATCATTCAGCCTTAAACCTGTTCTTGAACTTCTTCATCAGCTGATCCATTGTTGTATATTCGAGATCCTGGAGACCGAGCCTGTGTGGCTCAAACGGACCATGCTGTCTCATGTAGTTTGCAATCTCATTACACTTTCTCCTCGCCTCATCAAATGAAGGATCGTTAAAGAGATCAACAGGCCCAATGAGTTTACCATCCGCTATCTGGAACCCAGCGGCTATGACCCTTGGTGGGCCATCAAACCTCGATGGTGTCGCATGATGGAATGGCACGGGCATAAGCGGTCCATGGTGTGAGCCCCTCATCCATCCCTCGACTATATGTGGGAATGCAAATGGCTCGAGTGCCTCTCCAACAGCAGGGAACCCTGACTGGCACCTCACGATCAGGACAGGATCGTCCTTACCGACATACTTGCCAGCGATAAGGCTGAGCTTCTGTGTGGAGGCCACTGCGCCTATCTCTCCGTCTCTCTTCCTGTATATCGCCTTTATCATGTATTTTCTCATCGCTCCTATAAACATCAACAGGTGATACATCTCCTCAGGACAGGTGAACCTTATGGTCTTGCTCTCATAAACATCAACCACCTCGAATATAAAGCCATCATGCATGGCAGGGTCGATCACTATGCCTGCTGTATTGAAAGGATCTGCAAACATCTTGAACAGGGGCAGGTTCCACGCACCTGGTGAGGTCTTATCACCCATGAATACGATGACAGGCTCGCTCTTGCGTTCCTCAAACTCCATCTCTGCAACCCCTGGCCCCATACCCTTCACATTCCCACTGAAGGTGTCACTCAGCAGGTCCTGTCCTGCACCATAGAGCTTGAGGGACTTTGCGACCTTTGTGCATGCAAGAAAGGTATCCCATGCAAGCTTGTGAATATCCTTGTTCTCGACCCCCTTCCTGTGAGTCATTATGAGTTCGAGGTCATCCCCGCAATGGGTGACATGGAAGTCGATGAGCTTCTTGCCCTTCTTTGCCTGGGTCAGCCTCTTTTTTGCCTCCTCAAGAAGCTCGGGGTGGATGGTAGAGTGCCCGACGTATCCACCTATGTCCGCCTTGATCACACTTAAGGTAAGTCTTGCCATGATTCCCCTCCTTTCCAGTGTTATTAAAGCCTTTATACTATACCATTTTGTGAGATTTCTTTGAAGGGTCTATTGATTGATCTTCACAGTGTCAACACTGCAACACCAATCATTACTACAGAGACTTCCTCAGGCCTATCCACAGGTGTACGTATATGGATCGTCCTGTCCCCTGGGTCAATCCCTTCTACTATCCCGAGTGCCATATCCCTGTTCATCTCATCCCTGAGTGATACAAGCCTGTCCTTCAGTTCAGATATGGCCAGCCTGTGCGGCCTCCCTGTAAACCTTATCCCCTTCTCACCATAAGGTATCCTTATGACAGGTGCATCCATAAAATAGGCCCTGAACCTCTCAAGACGGTATTGACTCCTCCTCTGGATGCCCTTCAAACTCACCACTGAGGGGACAGGTATCCTATGAATCTTTATGGATGAATGGTTTATGAATGGCTCTATTATGTCCTGTAGCTCCCATGCACGTTCAAGGGTGATGATAAGATCAGGCGATATAAGATCGATCTTGTATTGTTTCAACACCCTGGCCGATGGCCCTGATACAAGCCCTGTTGTATCGATCAGCACCTTTGCACAGGATCTGACAGCCCTCTCTGTTATCAACTTGGTACCGACAAGCACAGGGACAAGATTGCCTGAGGGTGTCAGTGTGCCTGTAAAATAGAAGTCCTCAACCTGGATATATTCCCAGCCCTTAAACCCACCATCCAGCTTGCCCCAGCCGATGGTTGTGGGAAGGCCCACATGGGATTGACCCACATCCAGGTCAACAATTGCTGTGGTTGTCTGTCTTGAGGTTATATCCGCAATACATTCAATAAGCGTTGTCTTCCCAGCGTCCGCTCCGCCTATAATCATTATGGTTTTATGGTGTGGATCAAGGATCTCTTCTATGATGCGTTCATCCTCTATAAAGTCTCTTAAACGAGATCGCATCTTCATACATATGGACATTGTTAAACATTATATATGTATTCCTCTGTGCATCTATCATGGACCCGAGCCTCTTCAAGTCCTCCTCCGTATACCTGTATTTATAACCCCCTATACCGTGCAGTCTATAGTACTGTATCCTTCCATGAACCTGTATGGCCTTAAATGGATCGACCACATGCACAAGGTCAAGCTCTTTGCAGAGCCCCCTTATCTCATCATCCTTCCACATACCCCTGGGCTCCCATGCGAGGATGAGCCCGTCCCTTTTTATAATGGAGAAGAACCTCTTCATGTTCTCTTTATTGCCTGTGGACGGTTCAAAGCTTGCAGGTGACTGGAATACGATGATCCTTGCACCCAGTATATCTGCTATCTGTTTTATAAGCTCAAAAGCCTCGAAGACCTCATCTGTTGGCTTAAATGAGCCATAGCATCTCATCCTTGAAGGGGGGATCCTTATCTTGAGCCTTCTATAGGTGGGGCTACTGGGTTCGTGCGTTATTAATTGCCATGCCTTGATGGTATATTCAAAGCCCCTGGGAGAGCCATCCCGCCACCTCTCTATCGTCCTGAGCTCAGGCGGTTGATAGAATGTCTGCTGTAACTCAACGACATCGAAATCCTTAAAATATCTATCTCTTGAAACAGGGAATCCACAACATCCTATCCTCAGCCCCTTCCTCAGCATATCCTTGGCAACATCTCATGATCAAGTGGCTCAAGCACCCTCTCACCGCCTATCCGTGTCTTCAGCCTCACACCACGAAAATCTCCTGTCACCCTTCCGATGATCGAGGCATGCCTGCCAAGGCCATCCCTCCTGAGCCTCTCCAGCACACCTCCAGCATCCTCCTCCGAGACCACGATCACCGCCTTACCCTCATTAGCGAGATACAAGGGATCATATCCGAGCATATCTGATATAAACCTCACATCCTCCCTTACAGGGACATCCCCCTCAGAGACCATGATCCCAAGCCCTGTTGCCTCTGATAGCTCACACAGCACCGTGGCAAGTCCACCCCTTGTCGGATCCCTCATCCACTTGAGGCCATCTATATCGTAAAGTGGTGCGAGTAGACCGTTGAGCGGTGCACAGTCACTCTGGATAGATGTCTCTATATCGAACTCGTTCCTTATCAGTGCAATGGCCGTCCCGTGGTCTCCCATGGTCCCGCTGACGATTATCACATCCCCATCCACCACATCCCCTACAGAGAGGGGTCTGACCACCTCCCCTATGCCTGTCGTATTTATGTAAACACCATCGCACCTACCCCTCTCAACCACCTTTGTATCACCTGTCACTATCCTCACCCCTGTATCATCGGCGATCTTCCTTATACTCCTGAGTATCTCTTCAAGGTCAACAAGCGGGAGACCCTCCTCAAGGATAAAACCGATGGATATATACCGAGCGATAGCACCCCTCACAGAGAGGTCATTTATGGTCCCGCATATGGAGAGCTTGCCTATGTCCCCGCCTGGGAAGAAGAGGGGCTGTATAACATATGAATCCGTCGTTATAGCCGAATGCGGTCCGAGGGTTATATAGGCTGAGTCTTCAAGCTCCCTTAATTCAACAGAATCCAAATATCTCATGAAGAGCCCCTCTATCAAGTCCCTTGTGGGCCTCCCTCCGCTTCCATGTCCTAACTCTATGAATGACAAGACCACCTCCTAAGGGGTCCTCTTCCTTGCCTTTATCAACAGGTCAACCCATTCATCAATGCCATCGCCTGTCCTTGATGAGGTTACGATGGTCTCCAGGGAGGGGTTTATTGATAGGGCAAACTCTGTGGCCTTCTTTATGTCAAAGTCAGTGTATGGTATGAGGTCAGCCTTTGTAATGACGAATACACTGGATGTCCTGAATGCCTTTGGATATTTAAGTGGCTTATCGGCCCCTTCGGTCACTGATACGAGCACGACCCTCAGATGTTCACCAAGCTCAAAGAACGATGGACATACAAGGTTACCAACATTCTCTATAAAGAGGATATCCAGCCTCCTTCCATCAAGCCTCCCCTCCAGTTCGTGTAGCCCCCTGTGTATCAATGAGGACTCCAGATGGCATGCACCACCTGTGGTGAGCTGCACGGCCACCGCACCCTTCTTCCTTATCCTCTCTGCATCTATCTCTGTCTCGATATCGCCCTCAAGCACCCCTATCCTGAACCTCCTGCCAAGCCTCTCGATGGTCCTTTCAAGGAGGGTGGTCTTTCCAGAACCTGGTGAGCCTATGAGGTTTATGGCGATTGTGCCTGTGCTATCAAGGTGTCTCCTGTTATCCAGGGCGATCTCCCTGTTGGCCCTGAGGATATCCTGATTCACCTCGATCGTCCTCCGCCTGCCTTCACCACATCCGCATGTATCACACATCATCACACCTCTATCTCTATATCCTTTATATCCATCTCCTCACCAGAGACGAGCCTGAGATTGTATGACCCGCACATAGGACACCTTGGAAGGTATAAATCATCCGCCTCAAACTCCCTGCCACAGTCATTACATCTATATATCAGGGGAACCTCATCTATCCTCATCTCTGTAGATGTGAGTACGGGATGTGCTGTCTTGACCACCTCAAGGGCAAACCTCAGGGAATCTATGACAATCCCAGCCCCCCTGCCTATCCTCAGGTTTGCAGCGAGAACCCTCTTTGCCCTGTTCTCCTCCGCAATCCTCACTATCTCATCCACTATACCTGTTGCTATGGACAGCTCATGCATCCCCTTCCTCCATAAGCCCGAGAAGCTCCTCATACCCCTTCCATATCTCGTCAGCCTCCCTCTTGTCGAGCTTTTCAATAGCAAACCCAACATGCACAATCACATAGTCACCGATCTTTATCTCACCCTCGGGCAAGAGCTGGAGCCCTATATTCCTCCTCACACCCTTTGCCTCGGCCACACCAAAGGGATAGTCTATCTCAACAAGCCTCATCGGAACCCCAACACACATACCCCTTTGACAACCCTCCTGTTTTTTTGATATATTACCATACCTTCATGTATTTATGATGCCCATTTTTCAGGGGCAGGTCTGAGATTCACCCATAATTTAATTCCCTGATACCACAGCAAGCGGGGTGATCAGAAGGTCACTGACCAATGGCCATGATAAGGATCAACAACCTCACCAAGTATTATGGAGACTTCTGTGCGGTAAATAACATAAGCCTTGAGATAAAGAAGGGAGAGGTTCTTGGCCTTCTTGGACCAAACGGTGCAGGCAAGACCACAACCCTGAGGATACTCACCTGTTACATGCCTCCCACCTCTGGTACCATAACGGTCGGTGATTATAACATCCATGACCACCCACTTGAGATAAAAAGGATGATAGGCTATCTACCCGAGTCTGCTCCCTTATACCATGACATGCTCGTGTATGATTACCTCGGGTTTGTTGCTGATATAAGAGGGCTCAAAGACAACAGGAAAGAGGAGAGGATAAGGGAGCTCAGCCAGACATGTGGACTTAAAGAGGTGATGCACAGACCCATCGGTGAGCTTTCCAAGGGCTATAAACAGAGGGTCGGCCTTGCCCATGCCATGATGGGAGACCCTGAGATACTCATACTCGATGAACCCACATCAGGGCTCGATCCCAATCAGATCGTTGAGATACGGGAGATCATAAAGAGGATAGGCAGGGAGAGGACCGTAATATTATCCACCCATATACTGAGTGAGGTTGAGGCCACATGCGACAGGGTGGTGATACTGCATCGTGGAAGGATAGTGGCCGATGACAGGACAGAGGCACTCAGGACATCCGCTGGTGACAGAAGGAATATACGCCTGACGCTCCAGGGTGCCAAGGCCGAGGATGTGAGTAAGGTACTCTCAGGCATTGAGGGTATATACAGTGTGGGCGCAGGAGGGCCTGAGGATGGGGCTATCAGGTTCACCCTCACATGTGACCCAAAGAAGGATGTAAGGGCCGACATCTACAGGGCGATCAAGGCGCATGACTGGATAATCCTGGAGTTTTATCAGGAGACAAGGACACTGGAGAGCGTATTCAGGGAGCTGACAGGAGAGGGTTGAGCATGGGCCTGTTCTTAAACTGGAGACATTTATTGAGGAAGGAGTTCAGGGGCTTCTTCGTCTCTCCAATCGCATATATTGTTATATGTGTCTTCCTTGTCGTCTCAGGGTGGTTCTTCTTCTCCACATTCTTCATCTTCAATCAGGCAGAGATGCGTGACTTCTTCCAGCTACTGCCCATAATCCTGGTCTTCATCATCCCTGCGATAACCATGAGGCAGTTCTCAGAGGAGATAAACATCGGTTCATACGAGCTCCTCACCACCATGCCCGTGACATTCCCTGATGTCATCATCGGCAAGTTCATCGCATCATTATGCTTTGTGGCGATTATGCTGTTTCCAACGGTGGCATATGCGGTCTTCATATCGCTCCTTGGTGAGCTCGACTGGGGTCCGGTAATCGGTGGATACATCGGTGCCCTGTTCCTTGGCGCCTCATTCGTCTCGATCGGGCTCTTTGCATCTGCCCTGAGCAGGAACCAGATCATCGCCTTCATCATCGGCATGACGATATGCTTCTTCCTGACCATAATAGACAAGATGCTCTTCTTTTTGCCAGAGTCACTCCTTGGTCTGTTCCAGTATATCGGGGCTGATTACCACTTCAGGAACATCTCCAAGGGGATCATAGATTCAAGAGACCTGCTCTACTTCATCACGGTCTCTTTTATCGGTCTCTATTCAACACATCTGGTGCTTGAGCAGAGGAGGCGATGAAGGGGATGAGGAGATACACAAGGTTCATCATGTATCTCACCATAGCCGTATTGATAAACCTCATCAGCCTCAATCTCTTCTTCAGGATCGACCTCACAAGGAACAAAAGATACTCGTTATCACCACTCAGCAAGAGGGTCGTCTCCACCCTGTCAGAGCCCCTCACCATCAAGGTCTTCTTCACAAAGAACCTCCCTGCCCCGTATAACAACATAGAACGATACCTCAGGGACCTGCTTGAGGAATATGCAGACGCAGGCAGCCGATACTTCAATTATCGCTTCTACAGCGTGAGCAAGGGCGAAGGTGCCACAGAGGAGGAGATAAGGAAGAACCAGCGGCTGGCAGAGGACTATGGCATATACCCTGTCCAGATACAGCATATAGAGCATGACCAGTTGAAGTTCCAGAATGCATATATGGGCATGGTCTTTATCCATGGCGACCTGATAGAGAAGATCCCTGCCATCACGTCAACGGACGGCCTTGAATACAGGATCACAAGCACCATCGAGAGGATGAATAACAAGATAAGTGCACTCATAAACCTTAAGGAGGACATAAAGGTAAAGCTCTTCCTCTCATCATCACTCAGTATCGTTGGACCATATATGAACCTCACCGGACTCAACAGACTGCCTGATGAATTAAAGAGGGTGGTGGAGAGACTGAATGCAAAGAACTATGGGCGACTCTCCTTCATCCACCTTGATCCCACAAAGGACAGCTCCCTTGATAAGGAGGCCGAGCAATACGATATCCTGAAGCTCCAGTGGAGGGACTTTACAGACAGTCATGGTCGCAGGATAACCCATGGCTATGGATATGCAGGCATTGTGGTTGAATATGGCGATAAATCAGAGACCATCCCCCTGATCCAGATCGTCAGGCTCCCGATATTCGGCACCCAGTACAGCCTTGTTGATATAGACACAATAGAGGAGTCCATCAATGGTGTAATAGATGGTCTTATTGAGGCGAATGAGAGGATCGGCTATCTCGTTGACCATGGCACACTGGAGATGCCTGTCACTGGGTTCATGAACAGGATCGAATCGCATCCTGACTCGATATCCAGGTTTATCGACTTCCTTTCAAGGAGCTACTCGGTGAAAGAGGTGAGGCTTGATGAGGGTATACCAGAGGGGATAAAGACGCTGATCATCGCAGGGCCAAAGGATGAATTCACGGATTACGAGCTCTTCCAGATAGACCAGTTCCTGATGAAGGGCAGGAGCCTCGCCATATTCCTTGATCCGTTCAAGGAAGAGATGCCACCGATGCACGAGAGGAATCCATATATCCAGGCACAGCCATCCTATAAACCTGTGAAGACAGGGCTTGAGAGACTCCTTGAACACTATGGCCTAAAGGTCAGAAACTCCTATGTCCTTGACGAAAACTGTTATAAACAGAGGACAAGGACGAGGCTTGGCTTTAGCGAGAGGAACATATACTTTGCACCCCTTATAAAGGATGATGCAATAAACCATGATCTGGATTATCTCAAGGACATCAAGGGTCTCATCATGCTGAAGGCCTCACCTGTGATGATAGATGAGGAAAGGATTAAGAACAATGGTCTCAAGGCCCAGCTCCTCTTTTCATCCTCTGATAAGTCATGGGAGATGTCAGAGAGGGTGGACCTCAACCCCCTCTTCCTCCAGCCACCAGCGAGTGATGATGATAAGAAGAGCTATCCAATGGCATATATGGTTGAGGGGAGGTTCAAGAGCTTCTTTGCAGACAGGCCCATCCCTGTGAAGGAGGATTCGGACAGTAACAAGAAAGAGGGGAAGAAGACCAAAGGGCCCGAGGTCCAGACAGAGGGTGAGGTGATAAAGCTCTCAAGACCTGCCAAGATATTCCTGATAGGCACATCGGAGATACTGAAAAACAGCGTTATAGATGAGGATGGCTCTCAGCCCAACAGTGTATTCGTCCTGAATGTGATAGATTATCTCAATGGAAGGGACTCCTACATAGAGATGAGGGGCAAGACCGAGCTCTTTAATCCCCTTAGAGAGACGACCCCTGCTGTAAAGGCAACGATCAAGGCCATAAATATCGCTGGGCTGCCCGTGCTCGTGATCATCTCGGGCATGGTGGTATGGTTCAGGCGATCATCAAGAAAGAGGGCCATCAAGGAGAGGTTCAGCAGATAGGGGGTGAATGGATGAAGAGGGAGATCATAATACTTGCGATCATCATAATCCTCCTGGGTGTGTATCTCGCTATAAAGAACAAAGGAACGACCCACTACAGCCTTCCAGAACTCCCTGAGATAAAGGCAGAGGACATAGATAGGGTGACCATTAAGAAGGGAGAAAGGCTCATCACCCTCAAGAAGAACGATGATCAATGGCAGATAATGCCACAGGGATATCCTGCTGATGGGTCCAGGGTGGAGAGGATCATTGATGTGATAAAGGGCCTCAAACTCGTCACCCTCGTCTCTGAGGCGAAGGACTACAGAAGATACGACCTTGCAGGAGACAACAAGATAACGGTCACCGCCTACAAGGGTGATAAGGTTCTGAGGGGTTTTGACATCGGAAAGCCAGCACCCACCTATAGACACACCTTTGTAAAACTCAGGGATGACCACAGGGTCTATCATGCAGACGGGAGCTTCAGGAGCAGCTTCGATCTCACGATTGACAACCTCAGGGACAAAAGGGTGCTGAGCTTTGACCAGGACAGGATTGAAGAGGTTGTATTCAAAAAGGGCAAGGAGACACTCACCATTGTAAAGACAGAGGTCACAGAGAAGAAGGATGATAAAGAGGAGAAGAAGACCGTATGGAGACAGAAGGATGGGAAGGGGATTGATGAGGCAAGGTTCAAGGAGATACTCAGGACACTCTCACACCTCAGATGCCAGGGGTATATGGATGAGAAGGCATCAGAGGGCCTTGATAGGCCTCTCCTTACAGTGACCATCAAAGGAGAAAGGACATACACCCTTGATATATTCAGCAAGGAAGGCAACCGATACCCTGCTCGATCCTCAGAGAATAAATATCCCTTTTATCTCTCCTCATGGCTGGCAGAGAAGATCATGGAATTTGAGAAGCTATAGCTCGCCTGCCATTGTGTTCCCAGAAAAGATCAAAAATCCCTTGACAACCAAGGTGCCATCCTCTATATTTGCTAAAGATATGCAAGAACACGGGAGACAGACCTATCAGGAGGAGACGTAGAGAGTGGCCCTGGGAAAGAGATGGAAGGCTTTATCGACATCGGTTATACTGAGGCACTAAGAGATTTTACATTCTGGATTGTATTCGGGATTGCATTAGCATTTATAGCCCAACGTATTTGTGCTAATCCCAGATACCGGAGGGCACAATTCACCGAAGGACAGGCCCATCCCCTGTTAGGGTGGATACTGGCCATTGCTATACTCATTATATTTGTGAGGTTTGGCTTCCCGATGTTCTTCTATAGATTTTATGGCGTGCAGATTACGCAGGACAGAATCATATTATACTATCCCCTCAGCAGGCGGGTTGAGCTAAACAAACAAGACGTCTCCCGTTCAGGGACAAAAAGATATCCTGCTGCCAGGACACCATGGCATGGGAAATACATCTTCTTGGACACCAAGGATGGTTATCGTTACAAGAGCATCATAACCCCTGGGGCAGAGCATGCATGGAATAGAATGCGAGAAAGGGGCCTGCCCTGACAGACTGTAGGAGTATAAAGCTGGAAGGTTCAACCATTGGAGATGAAGAGGGCCTTAAGAGACTGAGCAGAGAGTGCAAGGGCCGAGGGCTGTAACTGAATGTCCAATCCTTGAAGCCCTGGAAGGGTAGAAAAGGGTCTTTACCCTTCTGATCTTAAACCTTTCCTGATCATCCTGTGTCTAATTCAGTGAAGACACCACAGAGGGAGGATCGGACTATGTGGAGAGCATTAAAGTTCTTGGTGTGCCATTTAATGATAGCCTTATCTATCCAGACAAATGCCTCAGCAGAGATTCTTTCACCATGGCCAAAGGCAGGGCATGACCCCCAGAACACCAGGAAGTCAGAATACAGAGGTCCTGAGATTCCGGTCATTATCACAAAGGTAAGACTCGTCGGCCAGGAGGTGATCAACAACTCAGGTATCACCATCGGCAGTGACGGGACATTTTATGTGGGCACATGGGGACATTCATATATCAGTGGTCTGGATTCCTATTCTGATGGCAAGATGTATGCCATTGATAAGGATGGAAATATCAAGTGGTGCTATGATCCAGGGATAGTTGATGATGGCAACATCCTGAGACAGTTCGGCACTATTGAGACCACGCCTGCACTGGACCCTGAGGACCCATCGGTCATATACTTTGGGAGGGGAGACGGGAGACTCTTCAGCCTGAAAGACAATGGCTATAATGATTTTGAGGTGAGATGGATATACGACACCACCAGAGACAGCGAATGGGGCAGGTGGTTCGGAAGACCCATCCGTGGAGGTCAGATATTCACCTCACCTGCTGTTGGGCCTGATGGACGGGTCTATTTTGCCATAACAAAGGCCCCTGGGACGGATACCGCAATATATGCGGTTGATAAGGATTCGGGCAGATTATGCTGGAGATACCCTGAGGAGGGATCCCTCGCTTCAAATAAGATAGTTACAAACCCAGTGATCGGGAATGGATACGTCTACTTTGCGACAAAACGGAACATATATGCGTTTGAATTATACGCCAGGTGCGGCATCCCAACAGGGCCTGTATGGACCTATGCCTATAACGATGAGCCTCTTGACTACTTCTTCTTTACAGGTCTGATGTTAAGGGGCTATAGACTCTTCGCCAATAGCGCCTCGCTCTGGAAGGGAAAGGGCAAGGTCTTTGTCATCAATGCAAGGTCAGGCAAGGAGGAGAGGATCATTGAATTTGATAAGGCGGTGGTCAGCGCTGTTGTTGGAAACAGGGGCAGGGTATATGTGAGTATGAGCGATTACGGTGATGGTGAAGGCCAGACAGGCTCACTCCTGATCCTTAATTATGATGGAGAGATCATTAAAAGGATCGATTTCAACGATGGCATCTCTACCATAACGCTCGATAAACATGAGAATATATACCTTTATCTTGGGGGCAATACCGACAGTGGTGAGCCTGGCTCGGTATATTCCTACACCATGAATGGAGACCTCAGGTGGGGCCCATTGTATCTGGACGCACCTGTAATGACCTCCCCCATCTCGATAGACGGAATGGGAAGGCTGGTAATCGGTGATGCCCCCTGCAAACACCATGATTGTTCCAGGGGAGAAGACCCAAAGATATATATAATTGGAGACATCCGCATATCATCCCCTTGACCCCGTACCATACTGCAGGGTTTATACTGTGAAGTGGAAGGGGGTTATATATTATGACAGGCAGAGGATCGAGGTCTTCAGTGCCGGATGCCCATTATGCAAAGAGGCGATCGAGATGGTCAGGAGGAATACCTGCCCTTCCTGTGAGGTCAGTGTGCTTGACATGAACGACCCTGCAGTATCAAAGAGGGCCAGAGAGCTTGGGATCAGGACCGTCCCTGCGGTTATGATCGATGGCAGACTTGCGGACTGCTGTAAGGGCACAGGTCCTGATGAGGCCACCCTGAAGTCCCTGGGGCCGGGCAGGGCACTGTAACGGGTGATGCGTGATGACTGATGAGAAAAGAACCAGAGGATGTGAGAGAAGATAAAAAACGGGGATCGTCTATCTTGCTGTTGAAAAAGATGTGGCGATTGGTATAGGATATGTTGTGAATTTAGAGGGTAATACTTATCATTGAAAGGAGGGTATTATGCAGAGGGGAAGGTCCATCCTTAAGAAAGGGGTATTTCAGGGTGTTCTTGTATTGTTGCTTCTTTTATCCATCCTCGTCCTTTCCCATCCTGCCATCGCTGATGGGAAGGTGCAGCCACTTGTTGAGACAGAGTGGCTTGCAAAAAACCTCAATAAGCCCGGCATCCGTGTGGTATATGTGGGCAGTATGGCACCAAATGATATGGCCAAATTCGGCAGTAAACACATCCCTGGCTCCATGTACTGGAGCCTGAAGAGCCTTATGAAGGTTCTCGGCGACGGCAGTACCCCCCCAAATAAGGCCGAGTTTGAGGCACTGATGAGCAGGCTTGGTATAGGGAATGATACACACGTAGTGCTCTATGGTGAGGGTGGTGGAAACCCGTTTATCACCAGCGCATTCTGGCTCATGGATTACTTCGGACACAAGAAGGTGAGCTATCTGAATGGTGGTATGGCGAAGTGGGCACAGGAGGGACGAAAGATCGCATCAGGCCCACCACCAAAGGTAAACCCCACAAAATACACTGCAACACCTGATCCATCCATCTTTGCAGATGCTGACTATGTCCTTAAGAATCTGAAAAATCCTGATGTTGTCATAGTTGACACCCGTGCTCCTGATGAATACACAGGGAAGAATGCAATGGGTAATAAGAGGGTTGGCCATATACCAGGTGCCGTTAACCTCAATTTCTACACCACAAATCTCAACAAGGACGAGACATTCAAGTCTGTCAAGGACTTAAAAGCGGCTTATGAGTCAAAGGGTGTGACAAAGGACAAGGAGGTCATCACATACTGCCAGGGTGGTATCCGTGCTGCCCACACATACTTTGTGCTTAAACACCTCCTCGGTTATCCGAAGGTCAGGAACTATGTCGGCTCATGGGGCGAATGGGGCAACAGGCTTGACCCCAAAAAGTATCCTGTAGAGAAATAGATCAAATAAAGGAGGTCTCAGATGAAGCTTGGCATACTTGTCAATACCCAGAGACACGCAAAGGAACTTGTCGGCATCACAAAGGCAGCCCTTGCAAAGGGGCATGAGGTGATCATTTTTATCATGGATGAGGGGGAATACCTCCTCAGCAACCAGGATGTTGTCAACCTCTGTAATGAGCCCAATGTCAGAATGGCCTACTGTGACCACAATGCCCAGAAACTGGGCATATCAAAAGAGGGGATCCCTGATAAGATCACATGTGGCAGTCAGTTTGATAATGCCACAATGAATCACGAGGCTGACAGGGTTATTGTCTTATAAACCACTGAATAACACAGATTATAAACACGGATTAACGCAGAGATAAGGAGGAGGGCAAATGAAGATCTTACATATCCTGAATGATGGCCCAACAGACCTTTCAACAAGGATAATAGAGGAGCACAAAAAGGAGCACGAGGTGAAGGTTGTGGAGCTCTCGAAGGTGGACTCTTATGAGTCCCTGGTGGATGACATCTTCTCTCATGACAGGGTGATCTCCTGGTAGTAAGAAGGGTTTAAACAGCCGATTAAAAAGGATTAAGAAGGGCAATGGAGCTATTATAGATAAAAGTGCTCAGGCCTGTTTGATTAATGTCAGATGACAGACAAACCTCTCTTGAATATATCCTGATAATCTCGCTTCTTGCCCTTCTTGTCTTCCTCACACAATACACATTCAGGTATCTTGATGACAACAGGCTCACAAGCTGGCAGTGGGCCTTTAACGGTGTGGCTGTTGAGAGGATATTCATCTATCTTGTTGCAGGCCTTTTCGTGGCCTGTCTCCTCTCGATCCCATCCATCCTTGAACATAGGCCTGTCCCATCCCTCATGCTCATCACCTATGCTGTCTCGGCATTTTTTTTCTCTGAGCCTGAGGTGATCGTTGATGCCGCAAGATACTTTACACAGGCAAAATATCTTGAATTGAGTGGCATAGGATACTTCCTTAAAGAATGGGGGAGGAATATCAATGCCTGGACAGACATGCCCCTCATACCCTTTCTCTACGGACTGGTCTTCAGATACATAGGAGAATCGAGACTGGCAATTCAATTATGCACAACATCCCTCTTCTCTCTAACAGTGGTGCTCACCTATCTGATAGGCAGGGATTTATGGAACAGGGAGACAGGTATTTATGGTGGGCTATCCCTCCTGGGTATGCCCTATCTCTTTACACAGGTGCCCCTTATGCTTGTTGATGTGCCAACCATGTTCTTCCTAACCCTATCTATATTCACCTATATCAGGGCGGTGAGATCGGGCAAGGTGTGGATCATCCTGTCCTCTGTATCAGTGGTCTGCACCATCCTCTCAAAATATTCAACCCTGCTCATGTTGACCATCATGGCTGTCATATCTCTCATCTTTTTTATAGAGGCAGGGGAACACAGGGGATTTTTAAGAGGCGAGGTTATCAGACGATCCGTGATGGTGTGCCTGGCCACAGGTGTGCTCACAGGCCTTATGGTGCTCGCCCGATTTGATGTCATCAAGGCACAGATAGACCTGCTCCTGAATTACCAAAGGCCTGCACTCAGGGGATGGAGCGAAGGCCTTGTATCCACCTTTCTATATCAGATCCACCCATTTATTACGATCGCTGCCATCTCTTCTGTATATGTGGCATTCAGGAGGAGGGATCAAAGATACCTGATCATCTCATGGCTCATCCTGATAGTGCTCTTTATGCATATAAGGAGGATAAGGTATACCCTGATCGTCTTTCCGATGTTCGCCCTTATGGCATCATACGGCCTTTCGGCCCTCAACCATAATGGGAGAGGCAGGATGGTCAAGAGGCTCTCTTCTTACATAGCGGTGATCTTCTCGATTATCATCGCGACCACTGTGTATCTGCCATTTCTCCAGAGGATGGCCCCTGTGAACCTGAAGGATGCAGGAGGGTTCCTGAATTCAAAGGGGATAAAGGCCATAAGGGTTATAACCACAACCTCTGGAGAGAGGATACTCAATCAGGCCGTCACTGTCCCGATCCTTGATATATATTTCAATGGAGACATCCACTATAGACAGGATGAGCCACCTCCACCATTTGAGAGGATCAGGATGTCACCCCTGAGATTCACCTGGGAATACAGGGTGCCTGATTATTACAATAACAGAGTGGATGCAGAGGCCCTTGTGGTTATATCCAACAGACCTGACGCCCTGTTAGCTGAACCGCCTTCAGGGGTGAGTAAGGAGGTCATCGATTTTCAGAGGAGCACAGGTTTCTTCCGCTACAGCCCCTCTGTGAGGATATATTACTGAAGCCCCCACGATGCCTTAAAAGGAACAGTGCATCTGCCATTATTGTTCCATTTGGGACAGTAGAGTGCCATTTACACCCTTATATCAGTGGATTTTGGCTGGCATGGACTTTGCGTAAGGAAGGGATAGGTTACCTAAAGGAGGCTGCATTGGATACAGGCACAAGAAAGAGGCGCTTTTGGGCACTTGCAATAGTAGGCTTCTTCTCATTAATCAGCATATCTACATATACCTATAACGAAAACTATATCTACCTCTCGGTCTATCTCTGGTTCGGTTTTATCTATGGCATGTGCCTCCAATATGGGAGGTTCTGCTTCGCCTCTGCATTCAGGGACCTCTTTGCCGTGGGGGTGCCGAGGATGGCAGTGGGGATAATGATAGCGATAATATTCTTTGCCTTTGTCTCTGCCTTTGTAACCGCAACAGGTATAAGCACCTTCCACCCCTCACCTGTCAGCCTCCACTCGGTGATAGCAGGACTGTTCTTTGGCATAGGCATGGTGTTTGCAGGAGGCTGTGCCTCGGGCTCCCTCTATAAGACAGGAGAGGGCAGTGGAACCGCCCTCCTTGTGGTGCTTTCTATAAGCCTCACCCAGTCGACATTCGTTGATATCGGCGGAGTCTTCAATAAATTGGTTCCACATTCATGGCGTGAATCGGCCCTCTCCAAGGGACTCCCTGATGCCATCAATGTTGGGGATGGATGGGTGGATCAGTATCTTGCAGGCTATGTCTGGAACCAGCCAATAACAACATTTGCAAAGATGTTAGGGCTTGACAATGAGAGCTTTGTCGGCGCCTATGTGGGCAACCTCCTTGTTGGGGTTGTCTTGCCTGCCCTGTTTCTTCTGACCATTGTATACATCCTCTTTGCCAAGAAGAGGTACGAGAAAGAGATCAGAAAGTTAAAGAATATCAGCACCCTTGGAATAAAGGATCACCTTTCGGGCTTCTGGAGCATGATCCTCTCTTCAAAAAGGACGGCTATCGCAGGACTCATCCTTGGCATCGCTGCAGGGCTCCATATGTTTGTGATCGAGGGGATGCGGATAAAGTTTGGGGTGAGGAATGCAGGCGAGATACTCAAGAGGATCGGCTTTGATTTCGGCCTCTCGGTCAGGGGTACGGTCTTTGATCCTGGCTACTGGTATGTGACAACACAGGAGGCCCAGTGGGTTGGATGGGTCTTCCAGAAGATGGGATGGAACCACATGGACAACATATTCTTTGGTTACATCAATGGCATACCCAACCCTGCTTTTAACCCTGCTGACTGGATGTCCCTTGCGCTTATCGGAGGGGCTGCGGTCATGGCATTGCTGAATAACGAGTTCAAGTTCAAGATGCCAACAAAGGAGCTTGCTATATGGGCAATGGTCGGTGGCTTCTTCATGGGCATCGGATCGAGGCTTGGACTCGGATGTAATGTCGGTGCATTCTTTGTCAGGGTTGCCAATGGTGATCCTGCAGGCTGGCTATTCGGCATAGGGATGATCGTTGGCGCCTATATCGGGGTTAAATTCTTCAACTGGTGGACAGAGAGGAAGATGGCAAAGGAACTGGAGGGAATGAATTTTTAGAGGTGAGATCATGGACAGGTTCTTCCTGGTGATAGTCCTGATAGTCGGCCTGTTTGTTGGATATCTGATAGGCTACAGCATCCCTCCGTTTATAGAGGCAGGCGTATTCACCGGAAGGCAGGAGAAGGGGGTCAAGGTGATGATTGATGAGAAGGTGAAGAAGTACTATGAGAAGCTCTATGAGGAAGAGGAGTGAACAAGTGGCTCATGATACTCATAATAATCTGTGTGATCCTCTCCTTTCTGGTCGGCTTTAACATATCTAAAAGGTCAGGTATCCAGCCTGGCTACTTTGAGAAGGCCGAGGCACCTGCATATGGGGTCGGGGGAGAGGAGAAGCTGGCCCCTGGTCTGGGTGAAGAGTACGAGAGATACTTTAAGGAGTTATACAAGGAGGAGTGAAAGGGGGTGAGAGGGGAGTTATTGGTGGAGGGTCTCAGAGAATCTAATAAAAGGAGGTGAAGAGGGATGTATAAGAGATATTCCATATTACTCCTGATAGTGGCCTTTTTGCTTTCGCTCACGGGCTATTCCCAGGCTGCTCAATGGGCAAATCCAGAATTGCTCCTTTCAGCAAAGGAGCTCAAGAAGCACATCGGTGATCCCCAGTGGGTCATCCTTGACTGCAGGGATCTGAAGTACTATGCAAAAGGGCATATACCAGGAGCCATCAGTCTTGGTAAGAGGTGCAAAAAGGCACTGAGGGACAGCACCTCGAGGGTATTCAAGGACATATCAAAATACGAAAGGCTTCTTGGAAAGGTCGGTATTGACAACAACACCCATGTGGTTGTCTACGGAGAACACATAAAGACAGACACAATAAAGGATGCAGCCGTGGCCTTCTGGATACTTGAATACCTCGGACATGACAAGGTGCATATGCTCAATGGTGGTATCGATGCGTGGGTGAATGCAGGCTACAGCCTCACGCCCGAGCCCACCATCCTGCCACAGAAGAGGTTCAAGGCCCGTGTGGTAAAGAGCAGATACGCCTCGACAGAGGAGATAGTAGAGATAGCAACAGGCAAGAAGAAGGGTGTCCAGCTCATTGACGCAAGGACTCCAAAGGAGCATAAAGGGGCTGATATAAGGGCGATAAAGGGCGGTCACATCCCCAATACCACCATAAACATATCACACAAGGACACCTTTGACAGGTCAAAGGACCCAGAGACCGGAAAGATGAGAGACAATGGCTTTCTCTCTCCTGACAGGGTTGCAGAGTTCTATAAGACACTTGACAAAAACAAGCGGACAATCGCATACTGCCAGACAGGCACACGCTCAACACTGACCTATCTTGAGCTCAGGCTCCTGGGCTTTAAAGACCCTGCAAACTATGATGATTCCTGGAGGGTCTATGGCTCATCATTCGAGAACTATCCTGTTGCCGCACCCAATGGTCCACAGTATTATAACTTCGCAAAGGTGAACAAGACGCTCAAGAAACTCAAGAAGAAGATCAAGGAGCTGGAGAAGAAGATAGAGGAGCTGACATCCAAGGAAAAGGAATAGTCAGGTTATAGGAGAAGGGATAGAGGATAAGAGGTCAGGACTTTTCGTCCTGGCCTCTTATCTAAAAAGGAGAGACGATGAAGAGGGTTTTGATAGCCGTTGATGAGACAAGAGGGACAAAGGATATGTTTGAAAAGGTGGAGGGGTTCTGCAGGTGTATAACTCCTGAACAGATCATCCTTATCTATGTGGAGAAGATTGAGGGCTTCTCATTAATGGATGAGATGCTCGGTGATGCAGAGATGTCAACGCTCAGGGAGGAGATCGACAAGACAGAGGTCAAGGAGGCCCTTGATAAAAGGGCGAGGGCGGTGCTTGAGTATTACAGGGGACGGATCGGGACATCACAGCCTGTAAAGACCATTATAAGGACAGGCCATCCTGCAGAGGAGATATTGAGGTGTGCCGAGGAAGAGGATGTCGAGCTTATCATCATCGGCACAAGGGGGAGCAGGGTCGGCAGATTCTTCATAGGGAGTGTCAGTAGAGAGGTTGTGAATAATTCAAAGGTGCCTGTCCTCCTGGTAAAGTAAGGATCAGAGTTTAACGCCCCGTTCCTTGAGTGACTTTATATCCAGGCCAAAGGCATCGAGGAACTGGAATATCCTGTTCCGTGGAGGAATGTTGTAAATAAAGACTCCTGCGGTGGCCACATAGGTTATCAACTTTGTGGCAGGTGGCAGGCTGAACACCGTAATTATGCCCAGCAGAAAGAAGGCACCAGAGAGATAGAGCATCCTCTCATAGGCCGTATCAAGGAGCCTCTTAAACTCAAAAAAAGTGGCCTTTTCAAGCTCAGGGAATGAATCAGGCCCTACCCTTTCAAGCCCCTTCTTTCTGACCACATACATATATAGGAGGATGAACCCGGTCAAGAAATATATGGTTGCTTCTGTAGTCATCTCTAATTTTTATTAAAGGAGAAGGGGGTGTAGGATTACACCCCCTTCAACGCCCTCCCTATGGCTTTACATACCCTGCTATATTCGGTATCTGCATGCCATGGTGGAATAGATAGGCGATAAGCGCTGCAACAGGTATTATGAAGAAGAAGAGGGAGACGAAATAGACCCATACCATCTTCCCAAACTGGGCCTCTCTGAGCTTCTTGAAGTCCGTAATGATACCAAGGCTCATAAAGGTCAGCATGAAGAACAGCTTTCTCATGCCCTTCTCTATCGGGACGGCCCCTGCCTTTACTGACTTCAGGAACGGCATCGCCTCAGGTGCGCCTGACTGTCCAGGACCGAAATACAGGGCGAGCAGGAAGAACCAGCAGAAGAAATATCCAAGGACGAACTTCGGGAACCTGTGCCAGACCTCTGAGGCAGGAACCTTCTCGCCCGGCCTTCGTTCTATCCGATACACCCATACCATGGCAAGCACAAAGGCCCATATCCCTATGAACATGTCGATCCACACCTTTGTCATAACCGCACTTGAGGTTATAATACCAGCCGGCCATTTTACAGCCCCGTTCGTCTCAACCTCTATCTTGTTCCGCATGAACTCATCCATCAGTTCTCCTGCGGCTGCATCAGCCCCGTCTGTCTTGACAGACATGCCCATGGCAGCACCGGCCACAAGGGGGTCTTTTGTGGTGGGCCATACATGGGTATAAAACCCTGGCAGTATGATGAGCTCGATCACCGCCCATACGACCACAAGAGCAGAGACCATGATCGAGACGACCGGCTTTGCCCTCACAGCACCACCTGTTGCCACAGCGGCTGAGACACCACAGATGGATATGCCTGAGCCGAGCACAGCTGCTGTCTTGCGCGGGAGGTTGAAGATCTTCCTGGAGATTATATACACGCCAGGCCAGAATATCATATATGCGACTATGGTTGCTGCAGCACCTGCAACAAAGAGTTCAAAGGTGAGCCCTGCTGCCTCCTTCCCAAGCTTCTGGGACATACCGGCAAGCTTGATGGGCAGGTATCCAAGCTTCACACCAAGTGTAACGATAGCGGTCTTGATATACCATTCGGGCTTTGCCGCCTCACTCAGGAATCTGGCAAAACCCCTGAAGAAGTTCCCTATGATCAGGCCAACTATCAGTGCGAGTATAAATGAACCACCTCCACCGAGTGAGAGTGCAAAGTTCAGACCATACTGGCGCATATTCAGCTTATTGGCCGCTATGAATGCGTGGTGCCCTATAAACCAGCAGGCTATGGTGAGGAAGTAGATGATCGTCCAGCCCACAAAGAACCTCTTCACGTTCCACTTCATCGCACCAGCACCAATGCATGTGGCTATGGTGAATATCACATATGTCCATATCACGCTCCACCAGCCAAGACCCTTATAAAACCCCTTGGCGGTCACGCTGTACTTCTTTCCCAGGGCATAAAAGGCGTGTCCGATGGCGCCCTTCCCCTCTGGCGGCGGACTGAAGACCCACTTTGTTGGATAGGTGATCCAGCCCACAAGATCAACCCCTGCAAGGGTGAAGAGGGAGAGAAAGAAGAAACCAACACCCAGCCATACAGCCCACCAGTCCTCTGTGGTCAGCATCCCTGTATACCATCTCCTCTCGGGTTGAGCCATATCGCACCTCCTTTCCTTTGAGATTCGGTCTCCCCACCTCATCCCTCTATCTCCACCACCCTGTCAAAATAGTGGTGGGTATACTGCCGTATCCATTGAGGGATGGAGGAGCTGTCAAACTCCATAATAACCCTCACCCTCTCACCCTGCCCGATCTCTCCCCGCTCCCTGAGGAGTTCTCCCATCCTGATATCAAGCTCATCAAGCGTGGGTGAAGAGAGTGTCATTGATTCGTTCCTTACAACCCATTCCCTTCCGTTGTGGGTGATCTTGAACACCAGCCTCTTCATGATCAGTTGAATACAGAGGTGGGGACCACAAGCAGGCCGATTATCAGGGCGATAATCGCTATCACGAATGACCAGAGGACGAGCTTTGTCTCGACCGGATCCCACTCCTCAGCGCCTGCGAGCACATCTTCGGCCTCAAGCGCCTCACCGGTGAGGGAACCTGTCCCTGATATCTCCTTCTTTTGTTTTACTTCTTCGGCCATTCTCCTTACCTCCTTTACTCAAGGATTTTTCTCTGCCTCCTCCCTATCACCTCCCTTCCAGGCAGGATAGACAGGGGTCGCCCCTGGATGAAATTGCAGGAGACATCTATAGGGCTATAGGTGGGATTGAGGGGTGGGAAAGGGGTCTGTCTATCCTGAATATTATTCATCTCCCCCTCCTTGAGGGGATCACCTACTTATAAGATTACTCAAAAGATACCAAATGTCAAGGTAAAATCCACCAATTTTATAGCAAGTATCGTGCCATCATGACATGGCCACAAATCCCTTCTCCAGGGCAGGATATTGTCCTGAATCGTCCTCTCCATGATCGGCCCTGTCCATTTTGGGACAATAAGCTTGAAAAAGGGGGGGGTCTTTGAGTCAAAATTAAGATGAGCCCTTCTTTCAGGCTCAGGGACAAGATGGACTGGATGCTCTATCACATCCTTGAGGAGTCCCTGATAGCGATTATAAGTATAGTCATCGCTCTGAGGAGCCTCGTCTCATCAAGATCAGGACACCTTACAGGAGAGGTCAGAAGCAGGCTCTTCCTCATCGGTTCGGCCTTCATCCTGCTCGGTATCAACAGCGCGGTTCATGCATTCATCCATGCAAACAGGCTAAACGAGAACCTCCTGTATCAGACACTCCTTGGCTACTGCCTTGGCCTCCTGACCCTGATAGTTGCGGTCTCATCGGAGAAGCCGTGGACCAAGAAGCCCATGCCCTTTCTCTACATCCCCCTCCTCCTGCTCCTGTATCCAGGCATATACACCTCCTTCCCCCTGTTTGGGGAGTTCAGGCCACTTGTATGGATCGTGATAGCCTACCTCTCGGGTATTGTATGTATGCTCTATATCTCTGCCTATTATCGCACAAGGGCCGGAAGATACCTCTTCTCTTCCTTTGGCCATGCCCTCATCTGCACCTCTGCCATCATGCTCTTCTTCCCTGCATCAATAGGGTCAAGACCCTGGATATATGGGCACCTGTTAAGACCGCTCGGTTTTATAACCCTCTTCTTCAGCATGAGGCGTGAGGATCTCACAAAGCTGACCGGCAGCATCCTCTACAAGGCCCTCACTGCATTCAGTCTGCTTGCCGCGGTCCCGTTATTTGTATATGGATTCTTTGTGTTTTATGAGAATATCCATCCCATCAACTTTATTGGAAGGAACTTTATAGTCTTTGCCCTTGTCCTGACAACACTCATGTCAGCACTCATATTCGGGCTTGGCCTTATCATAAGGCTTGTAAGGCCAATCCTGCTCCTCAAGGATTCGGTGAGTGGCCTCGTAGAGAGGGGACTGAATGAGAAGATCGAGATAAAGAGCAATGATGAGATAGGTGAGCTCTCCCGTGCATACAATGAGATGGTGGTAAAGTTGCGCCAGTCGATCGCAGAACAGGACAGACTGAGCAGGCTTGCCGCCACAGGGGAACTCTCTGCAACCCTGGCCCATGAGATAAAGAATCCGCTCAATGCCATCTCTGTTGCAGCAGCCTATATCAAGGAGCACTACAAGGGGAAGCTCATCAGGGAGTTTATAAAGATCATCCAGAATGAGGCATCGAGGATAAACAAGCTGACCACCTCCCTCCTGAACTTTGCAAAGCCTGTGAGGCCTGAGCTTGCAGCCTCCAACATAAATAACCTCGTCAGAGAGACCGTCTCACTCCTGAGACAGGAGTCACAGGAGAACGAGGTGGAGATAAGGGTTGAGACGGACGACAGTATCCCCCCTTTTAATTTTGACTATAACCAGATAAAGCAGGTGCTCCTAAACCTCATCATAAACTCTTTTGATGCCGTGGATGGTGGAGGGTGGGTCAAGATACAGACAAGGTCATCCAACGGGAACGTACTCCTGTCTGTTGAGGACAATGGCAGGGGGATACCACCCGAAAACCTTAAGAATATATTCAACCCATTCTTCACCACAAAGACGCACGGGACAGGCCTGGGGCTTGCCATCTCAAAGAAGATCGCCAAGGAGCATGGAGGTGATATACTGATCGAGAGTGTGCCATCAAAGGGGAGCAAATTCACACTCCTGCTGCCTTTAAAGAGATGAGATACAAGATACTGATAGTGGAGGATGAGGTCAGCTCACTGAAGGTGCTATCCACGGCACTCAAGGGTGAGGAATTCGATGTCGAGACCTCAACCACTGCCGAGGACGCACTCAAGATGATAAACGGTGACCATTATGACCTCGTTATATCAGACTATAAACTGCCAGGGATGAACGGAGAGGATCTCCTTGAGAGGATAAGGCTGAAGAACCCCCATATCCCTGTCATATTACTTACGGCCTACGGGACGATCGACCGTGCCGTCCAGGCCATGAGAAAGGGGGCCTATACATATCTCACCAAGCCCGTGAATCTCAATGTCCTTGCATCAACGGTAAGGGAGGCCCTGAGGGAGAGGGCACTGGAGTTCCCTGAGCGACAGCAATTCCTGAATATCATCGGAAAGTCAAAGCCGATGCAGGAGGTCTTCTCCATGATCCAGAGGGTCAGCAAGACCGAGGCCAGTGTCCTGATACTGGGAGAGAGCGGGACAGGCAAGGAACTGGTTGCAAGGGCCATCCATTACACATCCCTGAGGTCAGACAAGCCATTCATCCCCATAGACTGCACCACCATCCCTGTGGAGCTCATGGAGAGTGAGCTGTTTGGATATGAGAAGGGGGCCTTTACATGCGCGTATACTAACAAGATAGGCCTGATCGAGATGGCAGAAGGTGGAACGGTCTTCTTTGATGAGATTGGAGATCTCGACTTCACGCTCCAGAAGAAACTCCTGAGGTTCCTGCAGGAGAAGAAGTTCCACAGACTCGGTGGCAAGACTGAATTGAGTGCCGATGTGCGTGTGCTCACGGCAACAAACAAGAACATAGAAGAGGCGGTTGAGAAGGGAGAGTTCAGGGCAGACCTCTATTACAGGCTCAATGTGATCACGATTAACATGCCACCCCTTCGAGAAAGGAGGGATGATATCCCGCTGCTTGCATCCCATTTTCTTGAGGAATACAGCAAGAAGAACAAGAAGGACATACGTGGTTTTGACCCACAGGTGATGGACATACTGATGAACTATGACTGGCCAGGGAATGTGAGGGAGCTTGAGAATCTGATAGAGAGGGCGGTGATCCTCTGTCCATACGACCAGATCACCATGGAATGCCTGCCCCGCAAGTTGAGGGAGATGGATCAGGAAGAGGATCTGGAGGGAGAAGACCTGAACCTCGTAGAGACGGAGAAGAGGGTTATACTCAAGGCCCTTAACAAGACATCATGGAACCAGTCACAGGCCGCGAGACTGCTTGGGATCACACGGAAACAGCTGAGGACAAGGATGAAGAATCTGGGCCTGCTGGGTGACAAGGATAATGCGCCTGATAAGGACGGTTAATCAGATCTGACCAGTCCTTCCTCTATCAGCCTCTTCTTAAGGGCCTTTGTCCTGTGCCTTCCAAGGTAACAATGGATATACACCTTCCTCTGGGCCTTCATCCTCCTTATAAACTCTACGATCCTGTCCATCACCTGCCTGTTATATTCACTGTTAAGGCTGAAATAGCTCATCGGATAGCTATAGAGCCTTACACCAACTATCCTTGCAACCCTCTCCTCCCTGTTATAAAGGGCCTTCTCCTGCGGGAGGCTCGTATTCAGAAGGCTTATGACGTCTGTTATGCCCTGTGTCTTCTTCAGCCTCCTCAGCTCATCCACATGGGGATATGGCCCTATGAGGATATTATCGCTCAGGACCTCCACCTCACCCTGTATGAGGTGCAGGGGGTAGAGGTATTGCTCAAAGTAGTCAAAATACACCAGAAATGCGAATATCAGGTATATGATAAAGACAGAGAATAACAGAAACCTTGGTAGGAAATAACACAGACCCTTAACTGCCTGAGTGAACCTCATCTGCCCTGATCTCTCTTCTTTCTGGTTTGCCCCAATCCTTTCTCCAGAAGGTAAAAGTGGCTATCATCCTCTCAACGGTGATGAGCTGTCTGTAGCCAAGCATCTCGAGGAAACCAAAAAGACAGAGCTTGAGCAGATCCTTCAGACTCCTGTATCTCTTATAGAGGATGTCGTCGAGGAGGACGGAGCCAACATTGATCCACATACTCCAGAGTATGGCTATAACAAAGAAGAGGAGTGCAAATTCCTTACTGAGGAAGCCAAAGATAAAGAAGAGGATAAACCCCGCATACCCCAAAAACTCCACGATAGGGCCAAGGCCCTCGACCAGCCCGAAATAGAGGAAGCCTGTGGTTCCAATAGCCCCATAAAGTGGGTTCAGAAACATCCCCCTGCTAAAGCATAGACTATCTATCAAACCCCTGTGCCACCTGTTACGCTGTTTCAGTAGTGATTTGAGGTCAGAGGGCACCTGCGTAAAGCATATGGGATCAGGGACGAAGATGATCCTGTAGGGGATACCCTCCTTCCTACAGTGTCTATGGAGCCTTACAACAAGGTCCATATCCTCTCCGACCGTCTCCCTGTAGCCTCCTATCGCCTGTGCCATATCCTTCCTGAACAGGCCAAAGGTCCCTGATATGATCATCAGGCTTCCCATATGACTCCACGCAGTCCTTCCAGTGAAGAACGCCCTCACATATTCAACCGCCTGGAAACACTCGATCGCCTTCCTTGGTGCCCTGACCTCTGTGACGACACCATTCTCGACCTTTGAGCCATTCAAGACCCTGACGATCCCACCTGTAGCGATCACCCTCTTGTCCTCAACAAATAGACGGGAGGCCCTGAGCAGTGCACCACGTTCAGGGAGTGAGTCCGCATCAATACTGCAGAAGATGGGGTAGGATGAGACATTTATGCCTGCGTTCAGTGCATCAGCCTTGCCCCCTCTCTCCTTATCTATAACTATGAGGTTGGGATAGTCAATGGAGGTGAAGATCCTCCTGATGGGTTTATGCCTGACGGTTAATCTCAAGGGCCTCTCAACCGTTACCAGCCTGAACGCCTCCTTTAACCTCTCAAGTGTAGAGTCGGTAGAGCCATCATTAACCAATATCACCTCAAATTCAGGATAATCAAGGGCGAGCAGGTTCTTTATGTTCGCTATAATGGTCTTCTCCTCATTATATGCAGGCACGAGTATCGAGAGGGGCCTGTAGTATGAACCTGTAAGGCGGTTGAGGATCTTATGATATGACGCCCTTGCCGCATAATTCCTGATATCAAATAATGCAAGGATGGTGAAGACCGTATATGCACTATTCAAGATAAGGAAATAGAGGATTATGATGATCTGAAAAACGAGCAGGAATATCGCCAGCGCCTCAAACATGTATATTGGCCTCCTGTAGCAGGTATCTTGCCACATCCTGCACAAACCTGTCGTTAGAGTCCCGCTCCTGCTCGAGCACGGAGATACCCTCCCTCCCGAGCCTCGATAAGGCCCTTGCAGCATTGAGCCTCACAAAGTATGCCTGATCATAAAGCACCTGTCTGAGGGAATTGATAACTTCACCATCCACATCACCTGATATGGCCCCCGCGGTAACGGCCCTGACCCTCCAGTCACTGTGTGAAAGTCCCTCGATCATCCGTTCCTTACCGAGGCCACCAAGCAGGCCAAGCGCCCTTATGCATGCAACCCTCATGAGCGGGTCTTCGGGATAGGTCTGTATATACTCATCCATCACGCCAACGGCCTCCCTGAGCCCTGAGACCCCAGTGGCACTGATTATGTCCTTCTTCAATCCAACAGGTATATCCCCATCATCCTTTATCCTCTTGAGGAATTCAACAAACCTGTCCCCGAGCCCCTTCTCCTTCAATGTGTTTATGGCGTTTGTATAGATATATTCATTGAATTTTGAAGACCGTGATATCCCCCCAGTGGCAAGCCTCCTCGTAATTATCCACAGGACATCCTCATCAGCTATCAGACTCAACCCCCACAGTGCCTTTGCCCTCACCTCTCTCACTGGGTCGTTGTTGAGTATGTCAATAAAGAGGTTCCTCAGCTCATACAGCCTGTAAAGCCCAAGCGTCTCTATGCCATAGAACCTCTTTGTCCACGACCTTGAGTAAGCCATCCTTCTGTAGAAATCTACAACAGAGTTCTCTTTGAGGAGCATCCTGATCCTCTCTGTCTTTGCCTCACCCACCTGTGAAAGGAGGTTAACACACGCCTCCGAGAAGGCATCATATTCGATCCTCTTAGACGGCCTGTTCAATGCAGGGTGGTCTCCTCCAAGATAATCCCCGATTGCCCTCCTGTAAAGGTCGATCAGCTCCTCCCTCCTCCTCTCCCTCCTCTCCACATATGTCTTGTGTATCACAAGGATAACAAACAGGAGGAGGGTCGTAAGGAAAAGAAAGTATATCGCATAAACAAGATAATCCTTGAGAAGGATTGGAAGGATTATGTCCTCTAAGCTCCTCACAGCCCTACCACCAGAGCCTCACCATTATCGAAAAGCCCTCTTTATCATAACTGCCCGACCTGTGGCTGTAGTAATACTCACCACCGATGCTGAATGGTGCGAAGGGCCTGTATTCAAGTCCAACCTTGTGGGAGTACTGGTCGATCCTCTCGATGTCCTGTGTTGCACCTATCTCAACGGCTGACTGGCCGATGGCAAAGCTATAGAAGCAATTAAATCTATGGTTTGGCTCGTAGTGGATCTTGCTGAGGAATGTGAGGGTCTCCTTGTCAGGGTTGATAAAGATCGTCTCACTGAGGGTTATTGCCCTGGGCATGTAATAGAATATGGCAGGTGTGAACCTGTCAACAGAGGAATCCTTGAACTCTGTATGTGTGTAGCCGAGTGAAAAATCAAAATTCCCGTATCCCTGATATACCGCTCCACCAAAGCTCCACCTGGCAAGAAAATCAGGGTCAGGACTGAAGGTGAAAGATATATATCCCCACCTCTTTGTCTTCTCTCCAAGCTTGGAGTATATATCGAGACCCATCTGCGTATCCCTCATACCGAACCTGTCTATATCAGCATAGCTGAGGACAAATGTCTTCTCAAAGAGCCTCTGCGATATCTGGACAGTGTACTTCTCCTCGTCCTCAATACCCAGTGTATAATCATAAAATTCAGCCTTTATCAGGAGTGAGTTTCTCCTGACCCTGTAGAACAGGTCGTCCCTTGAACGGTATATCTCCTTCCTCCTCTCATCTGAGAGGTTGTAAAGCGTCTCCTTTGCCTTCTTTATATCACCATTGAGTATGAGTGATTCTATATATAACTCTTCAAATCCCTTGTCTTCTGGATACAGGGTCTTCAGCTCTGTGAATATCTTTAATGCATCATCATACCTTCTCTGCCTTATATATAGCATCCCGAGCCTGTAACCCGTACCGTATCTATCCCTACCTGATTCATATAGTGCCTTCAACCTCCTCTCTGCCTCGCCATATTCGCCTCTATCAATAAGCCCTTCTATCTCATGCAGCTCCTTTGAGAGTATGACCTTCTCCATCTCCCTCTCTGTCTCCTCAGAGGGCCTGACCTCAAGGAGCCTCCTGTATACCCTGATCGATTCATCGTATTTCTTCTGCCAGTATAGTACCCTTGCCAGTATACCAAGGAGCTCTGAATTGTCAGGATACTGATTGAGCATCTCCCTGAGCACCCCTTCTGCCCTGCCGAGTTCTTTTGATCTTATATAGTCTTTCACCATCTGCATTCCCTCATCATAACCGATCCCACCTGCCCTGACAGGGTAACTGTACATCCCTATAAAAATAAAAAAAAGAAGAAAGATCAGGATCATCTTCTTCATGATCATGGCTCCTTTCTTAAAATATCCCTGTGTAAAGGGTTCTTACTTAATACCAAAAAACAGGGGAATCTGTCAAGGTCTTTACTCTTTCCGGTTAGGACATAGTATCCACCCTGCGAATAATAAACCATGGAAGAGGAGGAATATCAGACCCTTCGTCCCCAGGGATAAAGAAGAAGCCTC
>MTOQ01000086.1 GCA_002011735.1 Nitrospirae bacterium JdFR-81
GGGTGTACCTCCTTTCTTTAAATTTTGTTTTTTAATCAATGGAGGATACACCCTATTTTTATATTTCTCAAGATTTTTACACAAAATATTTTACGCTACCATAATGTCCTTTATTTTTTAGACCAAAATGCCCTCTCAGTGATATAATAAGCCGTGAACACCAGGAGAAGGCCTGAACAGTTAAAGACCCTTCAATACGAGACTGTATAGGTGCTTCTGAGGGCCTAACGCCTGAGTCCATCGGTGGTTATCAGGTCATGCAATTCTTCCCTGTCATATTAATGGGAGCAAGCTCGCTCCTGCTCCAGATAGTATGCCTCAGGCAACTGCTCAGTGTATTTTCAGGAAACGAACTCATCATCGGGATAACAATAGGTGGCTGGCTTGTGCTTGTTGCCCTGGGTAGCCTTGCTGGCTCAAGGGTCAGATACGATGTTGCCTTCGGCCTGTCATTTCTGTGTATCGGCCTTTTATCACAACCCACCGTGATACTGATAAGGTCCATCAGGTCATTCGCATCCATTGAATCTGGCGAGATAATACCCCTTCCCTCAACCATACTCTGGACGGTCATCTCTATTGCGGCCATCTGTATGGTGATAGGTGCCCAGTTTCCCCTCGCCGTGAGGCACCTCAGGGAGAGGCTGGCAGAGGTCTATGGTCTTGAGGCGATCGGGGCCTTTATGGCCGGAGGGTTATTCACCCTTCTGGTCTCTGGCAGGGTCGAGACCCACACCCTTGTCATGACCCTTGCGATAATAAACATCCTCGCCTCTGCCCTCATGCTCAGGGGTAGATGGCCCCTATTCCTGGTGATAATCCCGATAGCCATTTACATGATTAGAGGATGGTTCACAACTCCGGGCTACAGGGGGCTTGAGTTCATTAATGCTGTAGAGTCAAGGTATGGGGAGATCGCAGTCTTCAGGATAAGAGGTCAGTACAACATCTATTATTCAGGCAAATACCTGTATTCCTATCCTGACACCCAGACAGAGGAGCTGAAGGCACACCTTCCGATTTTGGTGGTTAATGGAAAAACCACCATCAAAAACACCCAGACAGAGGAGCTGAAGGCACACCTTCCGATGACACTCGCCTCCGATATAAAGGACATACTCATCGTTGGAGGCTCACCTGCCATCATAAGGGAATTCCTCAAGTATCCTGTCTCAGGGGTGGAGTTTGTTGAGATCGACCCCCTCCTTGTAAAGGTGGCAGAGGGCCTGCTTTCAGACAGGGACAGGGGATATCTCGATGACAGGAGGGTGAGGATGATATATATGGATGCAAGGAGGTATATAAAGTCATCAGCACCATCAAGATATGACCTCGTCCTCCTTAACATAGCAGAGCCATCCACCGCAAATATAAACCGCTTTTATACGGTTGAGTTCTTTAAGGAGGTGAGATCCATCCTCAGGAAGGATGGGTTGTTATATCTCAGCCTTCCAACATCATCAGGCTATATCGGAAGGGGGATGCAGAAGGCGAACGGTTCTGTGTATGCCTCTCTGAGGGAGGTCTTCCCTTATGTTGTGAACTCATCAGAGGAGTACGGGATCATAATAGGCTCCATGTCGCCTGTAGATGTAAGCCCTGAGGTCCTGATAGATCGTTTCCAGGATGCAGGTATAACCACCTCCTTCTTCCGTCCATATATACTCAGGGACGCCTTCATGCCACTTAAGGTTGAGATGGTCAGGATGAGGCTCTCCGGGGTGAGGGAGATAAACACCGATCATCGTCCGATCTCCTATCTCTACAACCTCATACTCTGGAGCGAGGCCCATGGAGGGGTGTGGCTCAGGCCACTGCTTGGGAACAAGGTGCTGGTATTCCTCCTTCCACTTGCTCTGATACTTGCCATGATCTTCATCCTGAGGGGAGAGGGTCCGTTCTATGCTATATTTACATCTGGCTACTTCACCATGGCCTTCACATTGATCCTCATCCTTACATATCAATCACGATTTGGGTACATATATGAAGCCATAGGCATACTCTCGGGCACATTCATGCTCGGAGGGGCAGCTGGTGCCTATCTCATGAGGCACAGGGCGGATCCATTGAACTGGCTCAGGGGCCTTGATGTGTCCTCGATACTCCTGCTGTTCATCGCAATGGCACTCATGGATAAGGAATGGTCATTCTATATCTTCATATTTCTGGCAGGCCTCATAGGTGGAGGGGAGTTTGCCCTTGCAGGCTCGGTATACAGGGAGAGGGGAGACAGTGGCCTGTCAGGGAGGCTCTATGCCATTGACCTTGCAGGCTCCTTCCCGGGTTCATTCATCACAACGGTCTCCATGCTGCCTGTTGCAGGGATGGTGAGCACCATACTCTTTCTGATCTTTATGAAGCTCACATCATTTATATCGCTTATGATTTATAGAAGGGCTTAGGATGAAGTGGACGAGGATCATATTGTTGATCCTGACCATCGCATCGCTTATCGCAGGCCGTCTCCTCTTTCCAGAGGAGGAGATAGATGAAAGGCCATATCTTCAGGAGGTTGCACCTGGTGTGGCCTTCTCTCAAAAAGGAGGCATACCCCCACACTATGAATCAGCCTCAGGGATCAGTGCATTTAACAGCTATGATATAGTGCCCTCGATAAGGGGATATGCAGGGCCCATCAAGCTCCTCATCGCAATAAACGATAAGGGTATTATCACAGGGATCAAGGTGCTTGAGCACAAAGAGACGGAAAACTATGTGAGATACATGCTGAGCCATAAGTACCTGAGTGGCTTTCTTGGTAAGAGCGTGAACGACCCCTTTGAGGTGGGAAGGGATGTGGATGCGATAAGCAGGGCAACGATAAGTGTCAATGCCCTTGTAAGGACGATAAGGGAGTCTTCAAGGAGGGTTGCAGAAGGCGTCTACGGGATAAAGGTTAAGGAGACACCTGGAGAGGTAAGGGGTGGAATGGGCTGGGTGTTATATCTGGTGCTCTTCCTCTCGGCCCTCACACTTTATTACATAACAAGGAGGACAGAGGGGCTCTCAAGGGCAAGGGATGTCATCCTCCTCTTATCCATCATTATAACAGGTGTGTACCTCTCCACCCCTTTCTCCATACTCCATGTCTTCAACCTCATCATGTGGAGGCTCTCATCATCTACACTCTGGTATGTGATCGTCATAAGCAGCCTCCTGTCCATAATCATTGCTGGAAGGCTCTACTGTGGGTGGCTGTGTCCCTTCGGCGCGATCTGCGAGTTTATTGGAAGGGCCTCATCTGGGAAGTGGCAGATATCAGGGGAGGTTGATGAGAGGTGGAGGAGGCTTAAATACCTCCTCCTTGGGATGATCATTGTGCTCGTCCTGACAACACGGCATATAGAGTATGGAAACTTTGAGACATATATCGTGCTGTTCTCACTCCATGGAAGTGTGCTTACATGGATACTCGTTGGATTGATGCTCATCATAAATCTCAGGGTGGAGAGGTTCTGGTGCAGGTACATGTGTCCTGTTGGTGCATTGACAGGCCTCCTTTCAAGAAGGGACAGCGGGTATGTAAGCAGGGGGGACTGTCCCATGGGCAACAGGGCAGACCCGCACATATCAGAGTGTATAAGGTGTAACAGGTGTTATAAGGGGGTGTCCGATAGGCTCAGTCAAAGGTGATGATGACCTTTAGTGACTCCTCTGCCCTTGCCACCACCCTGTAGGCAAGGGCTGTATCATCTATCCTGAACCTGTGGGTGATGAGTTTTTCTGCATTCACGACCCCTTCGTGTATATACCGTAGGGCCTCGACCGTGTCGTCAGGCCCGCACGAATAACTGGTGATGATGCTTATATCATTGAAATAGATATAATTGGGATCGATGGTGAGCCTTTCATCAGGCATGGCAGGTGTGAAGAACAGGACACTCCCTCCAGGTGCAGCACACTCAATGCCTGATCTCATCGCCTCTACACTGTTTGGCCCCACGATCACTATATCCGCACCCCTTTCGTCTGTGAGCTCAAGGACAGACGCCTTCAGGCCCTCCCTCCTTACGTCTATAACCCTGTCTGCACCGAGCTCCAATGCCCTGTGAAGCCTGAACCCTACCATGTCAGCACCTATTATCATCCCTGCACCCATCTCCTTCAAAAGCAGGATGTGTATCATCCCCATGACACCGAGCCCTATCACAAGTACTGTGTCGCCTTTCTTGATCCCTGCCCGTCTTAAGGATTTAACCACACAGGCAGTCGGTTCAATCAGTGTGGCATCTTCAAAGGTGATGTTGTCAGTCAACAGGAGTGTGTCGTTTTTAAGGATGCCCTCGGGCACCAGTATATATTCAGATATGCCACCTGGTATTATCCTTGAACTCTTCCATTCACTGCACTGCACATAATCGCCCCTCAGACAGAACCTGCATCTCATACAGGGTGCATGGTGGTGAACAAACACCCTGTCTCCTATCCGGAAGCCCTCCACATCCCTGCCGATCTCTATGATCTCACCAGAGGGCTCGTGCCCGAGCACAAGGGGTGCCTTCTTCTCTATATACCACCTCATGGCGTCACCTGAACATATGCCTGATGCCCTGACCCTTATAAGTGCCTCTTTATCCCCTGGCCTGGGCCTTTCTATCTCCTCTATCCTCAGGTCATTAAAGCTATACAGCCTTGCAACCTTCATGGCCTGATTATGTATTTTATCCCCTTCCCCTGTTTTAACAGCCTGAATGCCTCTGTGATATCCCTGAGGGTGAATTCTCCTGAGAGGAGGGGTGAGAGATCAAGCCTCTGTTCGGTGATGAGTTTAAAGGCCTCTCTTACGTCCTCTGGGGTATAGTGGAATGAGCCATGGAGGGTTATTTCATCATAGTGCAGCCTGTGGGTATCATAGCTCACCCTACTACCATGGGGGCATCCACCAAATAGTATGACCCTCCCCCCTCTCCTCAGATAATCCACGCTCCTCTGCCAGACATCCTCCTTGCCTGTGCATTCAACAACCAGATCCATCCCAAGGCCCTCCCTGAGTTCCACTGCCTCATTCTCTCTGACCACCTCTGCACCCATACGGGATGCAAGACCACGCCTCTCCTCTGAGATGTCCATGGCGAAGACCTTTACACCCCTCAGCCTGAGGTAGGCGATGTGCATAAGACCGATGGCCCCTGTGCCGATCACAAGGGCACTCTCTATCCCGTCCAGCAGGACCACCCTGTAGGGATGGACAACGCACGAGAGTGGTTCAAGGAGTGATGCATGCTCAAACCCTATATGAACAGGTTTATGATAGAGGTTCTGACTCACTATATGCCTGGGCAGGAGTATATACTCGGCGAATGCACCAAGGGCCTTTGTCTCCATTATATTCTCGCACAGATTGAAGAGGCCCCTTTCACAGTACCTACATTCAAGACACGGTGCACTGTGGACTCCCATCACGGGATCACCCTCTTTAAAACCCTTCACGCCCCTACCCGTCCTTTCTATATATCCTGAGTATTCGTGGCCGAATGGACCGGGCATCGGGATGAGTGGATGGCCACGGATATAGGCCTTCAGGTCAGTGCCACATGTGAGGGCTGTCTTCACCCTCACCACCACCTCCCCGTCCGATGGTTCTGGCAGGATGGTCTCTTTTAACTCGATCCGTCCAGGCTCTAAAAGGAATGCCTGTAGCATTATACCCCTAACCTTGAGCCTGCTATCTGTCCGATGATCGCTGCAAGGACAAAGATGGGGATGTATTTAAAGTCGATATGGGATAAGACCCGTGCAAGGAAGACAAAGGGTATGGGCAGGTGAATGTATAAGAACCATTTGAAGGAATACTTTTTGCTTCTGCCCCTCAGATAGCCAAAGGGCAGGTTGATCAGGCAGGTGAAGATGAATAACCCGATAATCAGTACGGCGTCCAGACTTAATGCCATAAGATATTATACCACCTCTTCTGCCTTTATCAATGTGCCCCTTTTTGAGCCATACCTGAAGACCGTGATGCCCTTACAGCCCTTCTCATAGGCCAGGAGGAAGGCCCTTGCCACATCCTCCCTTGTCGCCCTGTTTTTCAGGTTTATGGTCTTTGATACTGCGTTGTCAGTGAACTCCTGGAAGGCAGCCTGCATCTCTATGTGATCCTCTGGGGGTATCTCCAGTGCGGTTACAAAGACCCTCTTGACATCACCTGGCACCTCTTTTATACCCCTCAGGTTGCCCTTTCTATTTATCCTCTGGATTAATTCAGGGCTGTAAAATCCCCTCTTCCTCGCAATCTCAAGGAAGTACGGGTGTATCTCATAGAGTTCGGTATCAAGGACGAGCCTCTTGTAGGCGATGGCAAAGAGTGGTTCGATCCCGCTTGAACACCCTGCGATGATGGAGAGGGTGCCTGTTGGGGCAATGGTGGTTGTTGTTGCATTTCTGAGCCCACCCCTTGATCGGTATTCAGGGGTGTCATAGACGGAGCCTTCAAAGTTTGGAAAGCTGCCCCGTTTCCTTGCAAGCTCAGACGATGCCTCCCGTGCCCTGTTCCTTATGAAGCCCATGACCTCCCTTGCGAGTCTGAAGGCCCTCTTCGAGTTGTATCTTATCCCGAGCCTTATGAGGAGGTCGGCCCATCCCATCACACCAAGTCCGATCTTCCTGTTGCCCTTATGCATCCTCTCTATCTCAGGCACGGGATATTTATTGGCATCGATTGCATCATCAAGGAAACGAACGGCAAGTCTTACAAGGGATGAGAGGAGTTCCCAGTCAATCTCATATCTGTGTAGAGCGTGACTTCCCTCCTTTAATACCCTCGATAGGTTTATCGATCCGAGCACACACGCCTCATAGGGCAGGAGGGGCTGTTCACCACATGGGTTTGTGCTCTCGATCTCACCTATATGTGGGGTGGGGTTATCCCTGTTTATCCGATCAATAAAGACGAGCCCTGGATCACCCGTCTCCCACGCACTCTCAACTATCTCATCAAATACCTCCCTTGCCCTCAAACGGCCTGTAACCCTTCTGCTCCTTGGGTTTATCAGCTCATACTCTGTGTCGTCCCTGAGCGCCTGCATGAATCTGTCGGTTATGGCAACAGATATGTTGAAGTTGGAGAGCTCCTCCTCCTGCCTCTTTATCCTGATGAACTCAAGTATATCAGGGTGATCAACCCTCAATATACCCATGTTGGCACCCCTCCTCGCACCACCCTGCTTGATCACCTCTGTGGCGGTATTGTAGATCCTCATGAATGAGACAGGGCCACTTGCGATACCGCCTGTTGACTTCACTATGTCAGACCTGGGCCTCAGCCTTGAGAATGAGAAGCCCGTGCCACCACCACTCTGGAGGATGAGTGCTGCATTCTTCAGGGAGTCGAATATGCTCTTCATTGAGTCGTCAACAGGCAGGACAAAGCAGGCTGCAAGTTGTCCTATCTCCTTCCCTGCATTTATCAGGGTGGGTGTGTTCGGGAGGAAGAGGAGATCGGTCATTACCTTATAAAACCTCTCTTCCCATTCCAGGGGATCCTCGCCATAGAGGGATTCTGAGGATGCGATGGCCCTTGCCACCCTCCTGAACATCTCCTCAGGGGACTCCACAACCTCTCCCTTCTCGTTCTTGAGGAGATAGCGTGTCCTTAAGACCTTGAGTGCGTTCTCGGTGAGCTGCATGATCTCTGTATTATCTTACTATCTCTGTGCCTATCCCTTCCTGTGTGAATATCTCAAGGAGGAGGGCATGGTGTATCCTGCCATCTATTATGTGTGTCTTTCTGACACCGCCCTTTAATGCCTTCTGGCAGGCCTGGACCTTTGGGAGCATACCCCCTGAGATCACACCCTCTGAGACCAGCCTCTTTATCTGCCTCTCATTCAGGGTTGAAATGAGCCTCCCATTCCTGTCCTTTATACCCTCGACATCTGTAAGCAGGATCAACTTCTCAGCCCTGAGGGAGTGGGCTATCATGCCAGCAACATAGTCTGCATTGATATTCAGTGTCTCGTTCTTACTACCCGTGCTTATAGGGGCTATAACAGGGATGAACCCTTCCTTCTCTATGGATATTATGATCTCGGGGTTGATCTCCTTTATCTCGCCCACAAGGCCAAGGTCTATTATCTCAGGTGTCCCTGTCTCGGGTGAGACCTGTTTTATGACCTTCCTCTTTGCCTTTATTAGGTTTCCGTCCTTCCCGCTTATACCTATAGCCCTTCCCCCATGGCTGTTTATCAATGAGACTATCTGCTTGTTTATGAGCCCTCCAAGGACCATCTCAACGATATCGATGGTCTCCTTGTCTGTAAACCTCTGGCCATGGACAAAGGTGGGCTTCTTGCCCATCTGTTCCATTATCCTGTTTATCTCAGGGCCCCCGCCATGGACGATAACAGGCTTTATCCCTATGAAGCTGAGCAACACTATATCCTCTGCAAAGGCATCCTTTAGCCCCTCCTTGACCATTGCAGCGCCACCGTATTTGATCACAAAGGTCTTGCCGTAGAAGTTCCTTATATACGGCAGCGCCTCTATCAGCACGTTCGCCTTCTCCACAAGCCTCTTCATGCCTATATCTTAACCCTTTCTACCCATTAATTCATCAATCCTCTCACCTATGTCCCCTGCCTTCATCAGGGATGTGCCCACGAGTATAGCATCGATACCTGCTGACCCGATCCTCTCCACATCTGTCCTTGATTCGATTCCGCTTTCACTCACGGTGATTTTACCTTCAGGGATGTCCTTTATTAAATCAAGGGTTGTATTGAGGTCTACATCAAGGGTATTCAGATCCCTGTTGTTTATCCCGATTATCCCGGCATTACAATAAAGGGCCGTGTCAAGCTCCTTCAGGTTATGGACCTCGACGAGACAGTCAAGCCCGATTTCTCCTGCAAGCCCCATGAGGTCCATCAGCTGTGACCTCTCAAGTGCTGAGACGATGAGGAGTATGGCGTCTGCACCATAAGCCCTTGCCTCATAAACCTGGCATTCATCGATTATAAAGTCCTTCCTCAACAGTGGTCTTGTTGTCCGTGCCCTTGCGGTCCTCAGGTGCTCAATGCTTCCACCAAAATACCTCTCATCTGTGAGTATGGATATAGCGTCAACGTTCTTTCTTTCGTATATATCCAGTATCTCAGGGAGGTTGAAGGCCTCCCTTATAATACCCCTTGAGGGGGATGCCCTCTTCACCTCTGCGATCAACCTCAGCGGGCCGTCTCCCCTTCTGATCGCATCCCCGAATCCCCTTACAGGTTCTGCATCCCTTGCCCTCTCCCTGAGTTCCCTGAGTGCAGAGGAACCCTTCTTCTCCCTGAGTTCCTCCCTCTTGGCCCTCAGTATCTCCTCAAGCACACCCATTAAGCAAGATTTTATAGATAAGTTTATGCTTTTTCAAGTAAAATTAATACAGCATGATGTGGGAGAGCATAAAAGAAGGCTTCAGGCTGACCCACAGGAACTGGCAGTTGGTGGTTATCCATATCATCACAGCGATTATAAATTTCGTCGGTATGATCATATTCATCGGCACACCCCTTATTATAGGGATAGCCTACCTTGGTTTTGACATAGCCCATATGAGGGATCTGCTTACAGAGCTCCTGAATACACCGGCTGACTTCGTTGCCCGATACATTGGCCTGGTCCTTTTCTTCATAATAGCGGCCTTATTTTATTTGGTATTCGCCTCCATTATATACCTGTATACACTGAGCGGGACACTCGGGGTGCTCGGGGTCTCTTCAATAGATCATACCTATACCTTCAGACTCTCCTCCTTCTTTGCTGAGGCGAAGAGGCATTTTGGCCGTATCTTCTGGTTGCTCTCGTTCCTCCTCCTCGTATTTACGGGCCTGATCATCGTATTTGCCGTCTTTGGAGGCATCGCTACAGCGGCCATACAGGGGATGGATACAGGCACCCCTTCTGTGCAGATGTTCTTCAATTCCTTTATCAGCCTGTTTGTGATAGTCTTTGGATCAATACTCCTCTATGCCTTCCTTGTCTTCATGCTCTACTCCCTGGTGATCTCTGTTGTCGAGGGCAGGGGCGTAACGGACTCTATAAGGCTTACCTATGAGTTCCTGAGGGACAATACAAGGACCTTCCTCTACTACCTGATCATCCTGGGTATCGGCTTTGTTGTTAATCTCGTGATCCTCTCCCTGAGCGCGTTCCCTGTCCTTGCTTCATTGATAAATATGTTCCTCCAGAGTTACCTCTCGGTCGCGTTATGGGGCTGTCTGATCGCCTTTTATATTAAATCCACCAGGCCAGGTCCGATGACTGTTACACCTGACTCGGCAGGGGATGATTCATCTCCTCATATTCCACCCCCTGGTGGAGTATCTCTCTGACTCAAGCTCACGGGCACGCCTCATCTCAAGGTCCGTGGGTCTGTCTGAGATCATCCTCACGCCAAGGACTTCTTCAAACCCCCTCCTCAGGGCATCCCTTATCTCTCTGACGGTGATACCAGGTTTGATGTCTCTGAGTCCAGCCACATCGTCAAACCCCTCGTTGAATATACGTTTTAGCTCGAGCCTGTCTATACTCAGCGGTATCGAGCCCTGCTGGAGCAGTCCATCTGTAAACCTCTTCTGGGCATTGCCTGTTATCTTCCTTCCGTCCACTGTTATCTCTCCATATGAGACGGATTTAAAACAGGCGGTGCTCCTCTGTCCTCTCTGTCTCTTGGAATGGTTGAGTATTGCATCAATGCCGCATAGGCTCAATGCACAGAGTATGGCATTCCCTATGACTGAATAGTCGCTGTGCAATCTGCCCGTGAAGATATTACCGTCAAAACGGGAGGAGATGCTGTATGTGATCTCATCATCATGGAGGATCGCCCTTCCACCTGTCAGCCTCCTTACAATTGCATAGCCCCTCTCCGAGCAATAGTGCATATCTATGTCCGAGGCCCTCTGGAAGTATCCGATGGTGATCGATGGAGACTCCCACTGATAGAGCCTCAGCGTTGGTGGAGAAAGCCCCTTTCTCACAGCCTCTGATATGGCCTCATCAAGTGCCATATTGAAGGGGGCACTTCCGCCCTCCTGTATGATGAGACGCATGAACCGCATTTATGAATGGGGTCGTTTTATCTCTTGAGGACTATCCTGTGTTTTGTGAGCGAGATCTCCTTGATAGAGCCTTCAAAGGTCTTCTGCTCTCCAAAGAGGCTCTTCATAAATATCCTGTCCCCTTCGGGCCTTACGATATCCACATTCTCAAGATAGAGTTCTTCCTTCCCATCATTATCAATATATACATTGGTCTCGCACATAATACACCTCTCCTTTTTAATTTCATCTTAACCACCATCCCAGATGGAAATCAAGACAGGCCTGTTCAAGGCTGGTATTTGAGAGGCAACCTCTACCAGAGAATCTTATTGAGCCAGCACCTGAGGGTGGGCACCGGGCTATTTGTCCAGAGATACCTGGTGCAAATGGACAGGGTGAGACAATAGAGGAGGCAAAAATAATTTACGAGAGGCTATCGAATTGATTTTGAGGATCGCAGGCAGGGTATCCTTCGTGGATTGCCTGAAGACGTAATACAGGAGAAGGTAGTGATTGGTGAAACGGCGTGAATTTAGGGCGGGGATTAAGGATTGCGGTTTGTTATTTAAGACGCGAAGGCAGGTCTCACTCCCTTTGGATCAAACCGAAGACTGGAGCTATTGAGGCAGTGCCTCGTCATAATGAGATAAAGGAAACCCTGGCAAAAAAGATACTGAAAAATTTAAATGCAGAATAAAGAACCCTGTCCACTTTCCAAGTAGGTGTTGGGCAGTCCCTATGTGAATGGTCACTGTTGGGGAGCTCTCACATCTTTAAGTTAAGGCCTAACAGGTTATCTTCTGATACCCGCACCCTTTTACAAGATCCTCAGGTTGCCATGATCAACAATTCATAACTATAATAACTTAGCTATGCCCGATCTTAAATACTGGGTTGCCCTCAACCTCCTGTCCAGCATAGGGCCTGTGCTTGCGAGGAGGCTGGTCTCTGTCTTTGGAGACCCTGAGAATGTATTTCATATGGATCCGCATGAACTTATGAAGATGGGCAGCATAGGGGAGGAGAGGGCGCGACAGATCACGGGCTTCAGGGATTGGGACAGGGTTGAGAGGGAGATAGAGGCCGTTCATAGGAGTGGCGTAAGGCTTGTCACTATCAGGGATGAGGATTATCCTGATGGGCTCAGACAGATCGATGATGCACCAATAATGCTGTATATGAAGGGAGAGATCAGAGATTCTGATAAGTATGCCATTGCGATGGTCGGTTCAAGGACGCCCACATATTATGGCGTGCAGGTTGCGGAGAGGATCAGCCATGACCTTGCTGAGAGGGGTCTTACGATCGTGAGTGGTATGGCAAGGGGCATTGATTCCGTATCACACAGGGGTGCATTGAAGGCCAAGGGCAGGACCATAGCAGTCCTTGGCTCCGGGATAGACGTCCCCTATCCAAGGGAGAACAGGGGGTTGATGGATGAGATAGCATCGTCAGGTGCCGTAATTAGTGAGTTCCCCATGGGCACATTGCCTGATAAGGGCAACTTTCCAAGGAGGAACAGGCTCATAAGTGCACTCTCACTCGGTGTGATAGTTGTGGAGGCCACAGGCAACAGCGGATCGTTGATTACGGCAAATTATGCACTTGATCAGGGCAAGGAGGTCTTTGCGGTCCCTGGGAATATAACATCAAAGAGGTCAAAAGGCACAAATGATTTGATAAAGAAGGGGGCGAGGCTCATCGAGGGGGCTGATGATGTGATCGAGGAGTTGAGACCACAATTGGCGGGTATTATAAGGGAGCACGGGCCCGGTGTTCAGGGGTTGATGCCACAGGTGACAGAGGAGGAAGAGGCGATATTAAGACACCTCGGCTGCGAGCCGAGGCATATAGATGATATTGTGAGGGAGAGCAGGCTCTCCATTAATAAGGCCCTGTCGCTGTTGCTTGCACTTGAACTCAAGGGTATTGTAAAACAGATGGATGGCAAAAATTTTATAATTAATATAGGATTGGATTGAAGGCCATGAAGTCGCTTTTAATCGTTGAGTCACCAACAAAGGTAAAGACGCTGAGCAAATTCCTTGGTAAGGAGTTTGTTATAAAGGCCTCTGTTGGCCATGTGAAGGATCTGCCGAAGAGGGAGCTGGGGGTGGATATCGAGGATAATTTCAGGCCCACATATGTGGTGATAGATGGAAAGGATAAGATCCTCAGGGAGTTGAAGAGGGCTGCACGGGATGCTGACAGGGTCTTTCTTGCGCCTGATCCTGACAGGGAGGGAGAGGCCATAGCATGGCACATAGCAGAGGAGCTGGACGGCGACTCTGATAAGATACTGAGGGTGGAGTTCAACGAGATCACCGAGAGGGCTGTGAAGGAGGCCCTGAAGAATCCCAGGAGGCTCAATCCCGATCTCTTCAATGCCCAGCAGGCAAGGAGGATACTGGACAGGCTCGTGGGATACAAGCTTTCTCCCCTCCTGTGGCGTAAGGTGAGGCGTGGCCTGAGTGCTGGGAGGGTCCAGTCTGTGGCACTCAGGCTCGTGGTTGACAGGGAGAGGGAGATCGAGGCATTCAGGCCTGTTGAATACTGGAGCATAACAGCCACCCTTGAGGGAGGAGAGCCACCACGGTTTGATGCCAAACTCCACCAGCTGGATGGCAAGAAGGCAGAGATAGGGAATGAGGCAGAGGCAAAGAGGATCGTGGATGAGGTGGACGGCAGGCCGTTTATCGTTAAGAGGGTAGAGAAGAAGAGGAAGACCCGTTCACCATCACCCCCTTTTATCACGAGCACACTCCAGCAGGAGGCAGCAAGAAAGCTCAGGTTTACTGCCAAGAGGACGATGCTCATTGCACAACAGCTTTATGAGGGTGTTGAACTGGGGGACGAAGGCTCTGTCGGGCTCATCACTTACATGAGGACAGATTCTGTAAGGGTTGCGGTTGAGGCACAGGATGAGGCAAGGGAATATATCAGGGAGGCATACGGCGAGCAATATATCCCTCCAAAGCCTCCGGTGTATAAGAGCAAGAAGACAGCGCAGGAGGCCCATGAGGCGATAAGGCCGACCTCTGTCTTTAGGACCCCGGACAGAGTTAAGGGGTTTTTGAGTCGTGACCAGTATCGCCTATATACCCTTATATGGAACCGCTTTATTGCAAGCCAGATGAGGCCTGCACAACTCGAGCAGACCACAGTGGACATTGAGGCAGGCAGGTGTCTCTTCAGGGCCACTGGGACCGTGGTCAGGTTTCCTGGCTTCATGTCCCTTTATACCGAGGGCGTTGATGATGCCACAGAGGAGGGTGAAAAGAAGCTGCCATCGTTAAAGGAGGGGGATTCCCTCAGGGTGTTGTCCATAGTGCCCCGTCAGCACTTCACCCAGCCACCACCAAGATACACAGAGGCAACCCTTGTCAAGGAGCTTGAGGCAAGGGGTATTGGAAGGCCAAGCACCTATGCAACCATCCTCTCCACCATACAGGAGAGGAAGTATGTCGAGAAGGTGGATGGCAGGTTCAGGCCCACTGAACTGGGTGTCCTGGTTAACGACCTCCTTGTCCAGAGGTTCTCTGACATCATGGATTATAACTTTACCGCAAGGATGGAGGATAACCTTGATAAGGTGGAGGCAGGTAAGTTCAGATGGGTGGATGTGGTTATGGACTTTTACAGGCCATTTGATAAAGACCTGACAGAGGCGATGGAGAGCCTTGGAAGGATAAAGCCAGCGGATATCCCGACCGATGAGGTCTGTGAGAGATGCGGCAGGCCGATGGTTATAAAATGGGGGAAGCACGGGAGGTTCATTGCCTGCTCAGGCTTCCCAAAGTGCAGAAACAGGAGGCCACTCAGGAACGAAGAGGCCGAGGTGGAGGCGCAGGAGACGGACGAGGTGTGTGAGAAGTGTGGCTCCCGAATGGTCCTGAAGAAGGGGAGGTTCGGCAGGTTCCTATCGTGCAGCAGGTATCCTGAATGCAAGAATACAAAGCCATATGGGCTTGGGATTAAGTGTCCTGAGGATGATGGTGAGATAGTGGAGAGGAGGACAAAAAAGGGCAGGGTGTTCTACAGCTGTAGTAACTATCCTGCCTGCAAGTTTGCGACATGGTATAGACCTGTCCCGAGGAATTGTCCAAGGTGTATCGATGGTGTCCTTGCAGAGAAGAGGACGAAGAAGGAGGAGGTGTATGTCTGCCTGAAGAAGGGCTGTGGATATAAAGAGCAGATACCTGCACATGTAGAGGAGGCTGGGGCTCGTGGTTGATCCTACAGGAATATCATGCCCACAATCGATCCCATGATGCCGATCAACACTGTGAGGATGGGTAGCACCATGAACATCATCGAGGCGGTTGATGAACCTGAGGCGATCCTCCCCCAGTCATAAAGCCATGCAAGGTGGAAGAATCCCACGGACATGATCGAACATGCTATATAACCTATAGATGCAGACCTCGCCCTGCCATTTAACCCTTTAAGTAGCGATGTCAACAATGCGGCTATCATCAGTGGAGAGATGTTCCATATCGAGGTGATGTGGACGCCCTCTTCCACTATGAAGACGAACACCGCTGTAAGGGCTATGAAGAGAAACAGTATCCTCTTAAGATGCTCCATGGACACCTTGCAGGGCCTCTCTCAGTTCATCCTCGCTATAACCGACTATCACCCTCTTGCCCTTGTCTATCACAAGGGTGGGGAACGTCTCCTGTGGATTGAACCTCCTGAGTTCTTTGAGCAACCTGTCTCTTGAGTCAAGGTCAACAAGGTCGAGGTCTACGATCACGGCATCGATACCAAGCTCCTCGAGCAATCCCTTGGTCTTTTTACATGCAGGACATGTGCTCAGTGCAAATAAGACTATATTACCACCCTCCATGATCTTTACCCCCTTACGAGCTCCCTGCCTGCCTCATATACCTCCTTCAGTGCCTCAGGGTGTCTGAGTATCTCACCCTTTGCATCGATCTGTTTATAATAGAGCCTCTTATGTTCAGGGACACTTATGGTCCTGAAGAAGGCAGTTGCAGTGGCATCTCCACACTCAAATCCTATCTCCCTCTTCATACCACCCACCATGAGGAGGAGTCCCCTTCTGCCATGAGGGCCTGGTTTGATCGGCCTTTTAAGCAGATACTTTTCACACCAGATGGCCTGACATCTGTCGATCATGGCCTTAAGCTGTGCAGGAAGGCCAAAGAAGAAGATAGGTGATGCTAACACAAAGCGGTCTCCTCTGCGGATGGCCTCATAGACCCCTTCCATGTCATCATGAATGATACACCTTCCTGTATCAACACAGCCATCACAGTTGAGGCAGGGAGATATATCCATCTGTGACGGCCTGAATATGGTTATCTCATGCCCCTCTTCCCTGACGCCCCTCAATGCCTCATTGAGTAGGACCTCTGTATTCCCTTCGACCCTGGGGCTACCAAGAAAGGCTATCACCTTCACCTTTATCCACCCTGATCACTCCTCGCCGATCAGCTCCATCGGCTGGCCACAACAGACCAGCTCTCCACCACCCACCTTGGTGACCACCACCTCATTACCACACACATTACACCTGTATTTCTCCCCTGCCTTCTTAACAGCCATAAGCCCCTCCTTTCTTAATTATAACGGCTCAAAGGCCTCCTTTGGAGCGTTACAGACAGGACAGTTCCAGTCCTCTGGTAACTGGTCAAAGGGCGTCCCCTCAACGGCCTCATCATATATATAGCCACAGACGGTGCACTTATACTTCATCTGTCCTCCCCCTTGGTGAATCCTTCATGATATCCCTTTACTGCACGGGCAAACTGTATACCAAACTCGTAGGCCCTATCCATATCCTCTGCGGTGGGCCGGTACTGCACCTCAAGGCCTGGTTCAATGGTCTCAAGCTTCATCGCCCGAAACTGCTCATACAGCCACTTTACCGCACCAGCCCCCCATCCATAACTCCCAAAGGCAGCAGCGATCCTGTTTGCAGGCCTCAGTCCCCTGAGGTGGGTTATAAACTCTGCCACCGAAGGGTACACCTCGTTATTCAATGTAGGAGAGCCAACCAATAGCCCCCTTGACTTCCAGAATTCGGTTATTGCAACTGACATGGGTGTGGCCCTCAGCTTTATCACCTGGCAGTCTACCCCTTCGTCCTTAACACCCTGCATGATTGGCTGGGTGAGCATCTCTGTACTATGCCACATTGTGTCATAGATGAGTGCTATCCTGAGGCTCGTCTTTCCACCTGCCATATCCAGATACATCTGCACTGGTCTCATCGGTTCACGACGCCATATAATGCCATGATCAGGTGCTATCATATCGATCTCCAGGCCCATCTCCTGGAGCTGTTTGATCTTTGACTTTATGAGTTTGCTGAATGGCATGAGGATGTTTGCATAGTAGTCAATCACCGCATTCTCTAACTCGGCATAGGAGGCACACTCGATAAACTCATCATCAAACCTGGCAGTGGTGGCAAGGTGCTGTCCAAAGGCATCCTGCGAGATGAGGAGCCTTGCCTCCCTTACATAGGTCATCATGCTGTCAGGCCAGTGGAGCATGGGGGTTTCGATAAAGAGGAGGGTATGCCTGCCTATCTTGAGCTCATCCCCTGTCTTTACCTCTCTGACATTCCAGCGTGATGTGTCAAAGAACCTCTGCATACCCTGATGCCCCCTCTTTGTTGTGTATATCACGGCCTCAGGGCAGAGCTCCATGTATGCGCCAAGTGCACCCATATGGTCATTCTCTATGTGGTTTACAATCACATTCTTGATCCTTGCAGGCTCTACGACCGATTTGAGCGTGGCTATCCCTACCTCTGCAAAATCATACTTCACTGTATCCACAAGGGTGATCTCCTCATCCATTATGAGATAGTTATTATATGTAGTTCCGTGTGGTGTGACGTATCCGTGAAAGTCCCTGACCGCCCAGTCAATGGCGCCAACCCAGTATATATCAGGTTTGATCTGTATGGCCTTCATTGTAACACCTCCGTTATCTTATAGTTTAACCTCCTTCAACGATGCTCATCTCCTCCCACATGAACCAGTTGCCGGTATCTTCAAGGAAGCTATGGGTATTATCCAGGAGTTCATAGTGGCGCTGTTCCTCTGTGGTTAGGACCTCAAAGAGCCTCTTCACCTTTGGATCATCCGCCCTTTCTGCAGCTGCCTTGTAAAAATCATATCCCTTTTTCTCCATGTCAAGGGCCAGTTTTATCGCCTCCCTCTCATCCGCTGTCGCTGATATGCGCTCCATCATCTGATCCTTGAGATCAGAAAAGATGGTCTTCACATCGCCTGTGCACTCTATGCGCGGGTCTATATCAAGACCCTTGAGTATATCCTCAAGATACCTGAGGTGCCGTGTCTCGTCCTTTACGAAACTCTCGAACATCCTCTTACCTGCAGGATGACTGGTTTTCCCTGTCGCCTCTCTGTAGAAGTTTATTGCATCTGTCTCCATCCTTATGGCCGTCTCTATCGCATCCTGGATACTCATATATACCTCCTTTCCTGAATTTTTAACCATTATACCCATCATGGACGATCTATTGCCACTTAAAAGGCCCTTAATAATTTAGAATCATTCTTTTTTAGGAAGAATATCACATTATAAGGGAAATGTCAAATCGTTGCCGTCATCAAGCCCTATATCTTTCATTGCCCTCTTCATATCCACTGGCAGGGGCGCCAGGAGGTGGAGTGGACTGCCTGTTACAGGGTGTCCGAGCCACATCTCAGATGCGTGCAGCATCTGCCGTTCGAACCTTATCTCCCTTTGTCCGAGCCTCAGTATGGTCTTCCTTCCGTAGGTCCTGTCCCCAAGGACAGGGTGACCTATCGAGGCAAGGTGTACCCTTATCTGGTGTGTCCTGCCTGTGACCAGTCTCACTTTAAGGAGTGAGGCAAATCTGCAATCCCTGATCACCTCATATCGTGTAATGGCCTCTTTACCCCTTCTCACCCTTGTCGACATCCTCTTCCTGTCAGAGGGAGACCTTCCGATGATACCCCTGATCTCACCATCCCTCCTGCTCAGGACACCATATACAATGACAGTATAGTACTTCTTGATCTCACGGGCCTGAAATTGCCTGATCAGATTCAGATATGCTGTATCATCCTTTGCAAGCACTATCAGGCCTGATGTATCCTTGTCCAGTCTGTGTACAATCCCTGGCCTCAGGGGTGCACCTGTGCGAGCCAGCCTCACACCCATCCCCATAAGGGCATTTACAAGCGTCCCCCTTATGTGGCCTGCTGAAGGATATACCACCATCCCTGCTGGTTTGTTAATCACTATAATATGGGGGTCATCATATACGACATCAAGTGGGATATGTTCTGGGATTAATACCTCCTCCTTCTCTTCTTCAGGGATGCTCAGGCTTACCCTATCGCCCACTTTTACCCTATAGCCTGCCTTTACGGTCATTGAGTTTACAGTAACCTCCCCCTCCTTGATGAGCCTCTGGATAAAGGAGCGGGACAGCCCGATCTTTTTTGAGATGAATATATCAAGCCGCTGCCTCTCCTCTTCGTGGCCGACAAGATATGCCTCTTTCTTCATGATCCCCAAATGCCCTATTTATTTGCCTATGTTATGGTAAAATAAATCATATAAATTTTGAATTGGTTTCCTTTTATGGAGAGAAGAGAGACCCTTTATCCTTCCATACTACAGAGCATCGCAGAAGGGATAGTCGTCATAGGCCTTGACAGGAGGATCGTATTCATCAACAGGATGGCAAGGGAGCTCCTTGGTCTTGCCATGGATACCCCCCTTGAGGGAAGACGGTGCGATGAGGTGATAAAGACCGAGCTCTGTCTGAATAACTGCCCGTTTGACTCTGGCGACGGGATATGTAAGGGCACGTCACACTTTATCAATATCAATCTCTACAAAGAGGACAAATCATCCATCCCGCTCTGCCTGAATGTTGCACCGCTTTATGACAGTGAAGGCAGGGAGATAGGGATAATAGAGAACTTCAGGCCGATGAGCGAGGCGATCAGGGTGATAGAGTCCCTCAAGAAGAGTAACATCATCCTCTCTCAGGAGAAGGGAAAGGTCGATTCCATCATAGAGAGCCTTGCCGATGGCGTCTTCACCGTGGACAGGGACCTCAGGATAACGAGCTTTAACAGGGGGATGGAAAACCTGACAGGGCTCAAGGAGGCCGATGTTATCGGTATGAGGTGCGAGGAGGTCCTGAAGGCGGACAACTGTAATGATGCCTGCCCCTTGTCCAACACACTCAGAAGAGGGTACGGGATGGCAAATGTGAGCGAGAGGCTGGTGAGGAAGGATGGTGAGACGATCCCTGTCTACATCAGCACAGCATTCCTCAAGGACAGCCCTGAGGGCATAGAGCTGGTCGCAACCGTGAGAGATGCATCAGAGATAGAGAAGCTGAGGAAGGAGATAAATGATAGATTCAAGTTCTCCAGTATAATCGGCAGGAGCAAGCAGATGCAGCAGATATTCGAGCTGATAGAGGTGCTTGCTGATACAGACTGTGCAATACTCATAGAGGGTGAGAGCGGGACGGGCAAGGAACTCGTATCAAGGGCCATCCACCACGAAAGCAGACGCAGGGACAAGCCGTTTATAAAGGTCAATTGCAGTGCCATTGTTGAGGGACTCTTTGAGAGCGAGCTGTTTGGCCATGTTAAGGGGGCGTTCAGTGGTGCAATAAGGGATAAGGTCGGGAAGTTTGAACTTGCTGATGGCGGGACGATCTTTCTTGATGAGATCGCTGACATGCCCCTGGCATTACAGCCAAAGCTCCTGAGGGTTCTTCAGGATATGGAGTTTGAGAGGGTTGGGGACACGAAGACAAGGAAGGTGGATGTCAGGGTCATAGCTGCCACAAACAAAGACCTCAAGGAGGAGATAAAAGCAGGAAGGTTCAGGGAGGATTTATACTACAGGCTCTGTGTTGTCCCTGTGGTCATCCCACCACTGAGGGAGAGGAAGGAGGATATTCCCCTCCTTGTGAGCCACTTCCTTGAGAAATGCCACACAAAGATGCCTAACAGGCCAAGGATCACAGATATAGCACCTGATGCCCTCTCTGCCCTGCTTGACTATGACTGGCCTGGCAATGTCAGAGAGCTTGAGAACGCCATAGAACACGCATACATAAAGTCAAGGACAGAGAGGATAGAGCTGGACTCCCTTCCTGCCACAATACTTAACAGTGCTGAGGCCTCACATCCAAGGATTGATCCCTCCCATGGAGGGGAAAGTATTGATGAGCTTGAACGCAGGCACATCCTTGAGCTCCTCAAGAGATACAGGGGTAACAAGACGATGGTCGCAAAGACCCTTGGCATCAGCCGAACTACCCTGTGGAGGAGACTGAAGGCAATGTAACAGAATGAAACATGAAACAAATAATGTTTCACACATGTTTCAATTTTGAACATCATTTTGCAGTTATTGACAGGAGAGGATAATATTAATATCTGCGGATCTACTTATTGTGGACACCCCACTCCTCTGCTGAACCATTTTAAATATACTGGCATCATAATTGCTACTAAAACTTTGAAATAATGAAGACGAGGGAGGTATAGATTTATGGCAGAGGAGAAGAGAAAGAGGATGGCTATTATTGCTTCAAAGGGCACGCTTGATATGGCGTATCCACCACTGATACTTGCCTCCACGGCTGCTGCCATGGATGTGGAGACCGCCATATTCTTCACACTCTATGGGGTGGACATAATAAACAAGAAGAAGTATGCATCGCTCAAGGTGGCACCTGTTGCAAACCCCGCAATGCCCTCACCGGTCCCGTTCCCTAATATACTCGGTATACTCCCTGGTATGACACCCATGGCGACCACGATGATGAAGGGTATGATAAAGAAGATCAACTGGCCGACAATCCCAGAGCTTGTACAGACCTGTATCGAGGCCGATGTCAAGATGATAGCCTGCACCCCGACGCTTGAGATGACAGGTGTTAAGAAGGAAGATCTTGTTGAGGGTGTTGTGGTGGCAGGTGCGGCGGAGTTTCTGAACTTTGCCCTTGATGCAGACATAACGTTATTTATTTGACGCTATACGATATCAAGAGAGAGGGAGGAGGTGTGTGTAGATGGAGGCAGACAAGGTCCTTGATTGTAAGGGTTTGAACTGTCCCATGCCCATTGTCAAGACGAAGAAGGCGATCGAGGAGATGGAGTCAGGGCAGGTACTGAGGGTCGAGGCCACGGACAAGGGCTCAAAGTCGGACATCGCTGCCTTTGCCGAAAGGACGGGGCATGAGCTCCTTGAGTCAAGGGAAGAAGGCGGTGTGTTTATATTCTATCTCAGAAAAAAATAGAAAGGAGGTTTATGAGATGAAAAGGACGGTCCTCAGTCTGGTCATCATGGCCATGGTCATAATAGGTTTTATGGCCACTGGTTATGCAACAAATGGAGACAACATGATCGGTGTATCACCTGCCTCAAGGGGCATGGGTGGCACTGGTGTCGGGATGCCGGTTGGTCCGACTGACACCATCTTCAGAAACCCTGCTTGGATGTCCTATTATGATGGGTTTCATCTGAGCTTTGGGGGGATACTCTTTATGCCCTCTGTCAAGGCAAGGATACAGAATCCCATGGGAGACTCAGGCTGGCAGACATCCAAGGCTGACACCTTTGGTGTTCCTGAGGTTGGACTTATCACACAATTGAACGACAGGCTCACATTCGGCCTTGGTATGTTTGGTGTCTCTGGCATGGGTGTTGATTACAGGAATAACCATGATCTTCAGTCAGCCATGGGCAGAGACCTCAATATGCATACCAATTTCCAGTTCATGAGGTTTATCCCCAGTGTTGCCTACAAGGTCAATGAGGCCCTTTCTATCGGCGGTGGTGTTCATCTTGCCTATGGTTCACTGGACATGGGGGCCGTGATGTGTGCTGATGCAGCAGATCCAAACTCATGCTGGAATGCAGGTGGCGGGCAGTCACAGGATTTTGGTATTGGTGCACACCTGGCCATCGCATACAGGATAACAGATTCTATATTTGCAGGCCTGACATATGAAAGCCCTTTATCAATGACCTATGAGAGGCTGTTTGATACAAATGGAGACGGAGAGTACGAGGACATGAGTCTTACACAGCCCCAGGAGGTTGCATTTGGTATCGGCATAATCCCTATTGATAACACCAAACTTATTGCAGATCTCAGATGGATAAACTGGGCAGATGCAAAGGGATACAGGGACTTCCAGTGGGAGGATCAGTGGGTGATTGCCATAGGTGGAGAGTTCAGGCCAACACCAAGGCTTGCGCTCAGGGCAGGATGGAACTACGCAAAGACTCCGATAAGGGAGGAGGATGGTCTTGAGGGCTACCCGATGTCCGAAAACTCCATCCCTGACTTTGATAGCCCATTCGGAGACTTTAACATCGCATTCTTCAACCTCATCGGTTTTCCAGCCATTACAGAACACCACATAACACTCGGCCTTGGATATGAACTGACAGATAGCATGAGCATAGACCTCGCATACAAGCATGCCTTTGAGAAAGAGGTGACCTCAAAAGGGACATATTATGATATGGGCGCCTGTTCAGCAGGCTGTCCAACAACCATCTCTGCAAAGAATGCCCAGGACGCCCTGGCAGTGGGTGTGAACTGGAAGTTTTAGAAACATGGTGGACAGAGACCTGCATATTGAGATGCAGGTCTCTGTCTATTTGTAAATAGTTAAGAGACCTTATATCTTTTCATGGGTTGCAAGTATGTCAGTCTGAAATACGAGCCTCCTCAATTCGTTTATCTCCTGCGTGCATGGCAATTGGGTATTAAACACGGTCTGATTTGATTTCTGTGCAGAGAACGATTAAGGCAATGCAGGACCCCCATCTGATGAGCCGATGCTCTTATACCGGATTCTTTACCATCTCGATGGATAGCTTGCACTTCCTCTGCATCCCTGTGTTACTATTTAAAACTATGAGACGATATCTTGCTGCAATCCTCTTTCTGTTCCTTCTTATCCAATCGGGGTGTGTTCATGCCCTGCCGGAGACGAGGCGGGCAGAGAAGGTTTCTGTATATGAAGAGGTCCTGCCAAATGGCCTGAAGGTCATCCTTCTCAGGGATCCCAGTGCAATACTTGCGGTCTTCCAGATCTGGTATTATGCAGGCTCAAGCAATGAGCAGATAGGCAAGAGCGGCATGAGCCATCTGCTTGAGCATATGATGTTCAAGGGGACGCATAAACATAAGGAGTTTTCAAGGATCATAAAGAGGGTGGGTGGAATAGATAACGCAGGCACCAGCAGGGATTATGCATTCTATTATCAGAAGCTTGCACCTGAGAATCTGCATCTCTCTATCGAGCTTGAGGCAGACAGGATGCAGAACCTCCTTATTGATCCCGAGGAGGTGGAGTCGGAGAGGAAGGTTGTGATGGAGGAGAGGAGGCTCAGGTATGAGGATGACCCACAGGGCCTGCTGTATGAGGAGGTTGTGGCGGCTGCGTTTAAGAATCATCCGTACAGATGGCCTGTTATAGGATGGATGTCAGACCTCAAAAGGATAACAAGGGATGATCTCTATGGGTATTACAGACGGTATTATGTGCCTAACAATGCATTCATAGTGGTCGCAGGGGACATAGATACAGAGAGGGTCCTTGAGATGATAAAAGAGGAGTTTGGCCCAATCCCTCCAGGAGAGGATATAAAAAGGACGATGATTGAGGAGCCGCCACAGTCAGGTGAGAAGAGGGTCTATTTAAAGAAGGAGGCAGAACTCCCCTACATACTGATCGCATACAAGGCACCGAATATATTCAATGAGGACAGTTATGCCCTTGATGTGCTTGCATACATACTGTCGGATGGCAGGACATCGAGGCTTTACAGACACCTTGTTGACCAGAGACAGATGGCCATCTCGGTCGGTGCAGGTTATGATAACCTTCAGAGATACCCCTTCCTCTTTTACCTCTATGGCACACCAATGCCTGGCAGGGACATAAAAGAGCTTGAAGATGCATTGTATGAAGAGATAGAGGAGATAAAGAAGAATGGCCCAACAGAGAGAGAGGTCCAGAAGGTGAAGAACCGCATAGAGGCAGAATTCATAATATCCCAGGATTCTATATTTTATCAGGCAAGGCTTATAGGGATATTCGAGGTTCTGGGCGACTGGAGGTTGAAGGACCGGTATCTTGAAGGGATAAGGAGGGTTACAGCACAGGATGTCCAGAGGGTGGCAAAGAAGTATCTGACAGAGGATAACAGGACCGTGGGGATATTGATACCAAAAGGCAGGGGTTCAAGATGAGAGGCTCAGGGTTCCTGAAGATAGTCCTCTTTGTATTAATCTTCCATCTCTCCTGCATCTCCACTCCCTCCTACAGCCTTGATGTAGAGAGGGAGGTGCTTGACAACGGTCTCACCCTTCTCATTGTGGAGAGGCATAACCTGCCCATGGTGGTTGTTACCGTTGGTATAAGGGCAGGCAGTGTCCTTGAGCCTCCTGAGAAGGCAGGGCTATCTAACCTTACAGCAATGCTCCTTAAGGCAGGGACCCGTAACAGGACAGCAGAGCAGATAGACGAGGAGATAGAATTCGTGGGAGGAGAGCTTGAATCATCGGGTGGATATGACTATATAACCGTAGGTCTCACAATCCTCAAGAAGGACATCATCCTTGGTCTTGACCTCCTCTCTGACATCATACTCAATCCGGTGTTTCCTGAAGGGGAGATAAAGAAGAAGATCAAGCTCATCAAAGGAAGTCTTAGGGCGTCTGAGGATGATCCTAATTTTGTTGCATCAAAGGCATTTATAAAAGAGGTGTTTGACGGCCATCCATATGGAAGATTGATTGAGGGGTCTGAGGAGTCACTAAGGGGTATCAGCAGGGACGATATTATAGACTTCCACAGGACATACTATCTTCCAGCCAGCTCCATAATAGCGATTGTCGGGGATATAACAGCCGATGAGGCGCGGTCACTGATCAGCAGGTATTTCCAAATATGGAAGCCAGGTGGCCCAACACATCCCAGGGTGCCATCTCCACCCAGGGGCAGAGGTGGCAGGACCATAGTTATAGATAAGGATCTCACACAGGCCAATATCATCATCGGCCATACAGGTGTGGGCAGGGATAATCCCGATTACTATGCCATATCAGTAATGAATTATATACTCGGTGGGGGTGGCTTTGCGTCCAGGCTTATGCAGAAGATAAGGGATGAGAAGGGATTCGTCTATGATATCTACAGCACATTCTCTGCAAGGAAGTATGGAGGGGCATTTGAGATATCCCTTCAGACAAGGAATGAATCAGCGGATGAGGCAATAGAAGAGATCATGGGAGAGATTGAGAGGATAAGGGAGGAACCCGTATCGGATAGAGAGCTTGAGGATGCAAAGTCCTTTCTCACAGGTGTCTTCCCTGTAAGGATAGAGACGAGCAGGAGGATTGCGGACTTTCTTGTTGCTGTCGAATATTATGGACTTGGCATGGATTATATCGACAAATACCCTGAATATATTAACAGTGTGACGAAGGAGGATGTCCTGAGGGTTGCAAGGAAGTACATCAGACCTGAAGACCTGACCATCGTTATTGTGGGAGACAGGGAGAAATTGCAGACATGGTAGAGACCGGGGTTAGTCTTTACTTGATCGTTACGGATGTGGCCCTGTTGCCATTATCCTCTTCCCTGTATCTGACCGTCACCCTATCACCGAGCTTGATATCCCTGATCGAGTCCCTCTTAATGCATTTCCTGATCTTTGTCCTGTCCTTTATGTTAATCGTGACCTCTCTATCCTTCTTCCTGACCGTTATGATACCGTTTCTCACATCAATGGATGTTACAACGCCTGTAATCTGCCTGGTCCTTGCAGGATCGGCAAGCGCAGGCGAATACAGGAGGGGCAGGATTATTATCAGAATGAGTAACCTCTTCATGCCCTGAGGTATATCCTTCCTTAACACTTGAATAAATATAATAACACAAAGGCCGCCTTACACAACCCCCCAATCCTTATTAAGAGGAGGGTGAAGGTATCTACAGGTTACCTGATTTGATCGCCTTCTGTATGGCGTCATGTGGATCGGTGGCCTTTATCACGCCTTCTATATCCCATGTCTCTATCCCTATGACAGGCTTCTCAAGCTGGAGGGAGAATGCTATCTCAGAGAGTGTCCCGTACTCCCCACCGATGGCAATAATCACATCCGCTGTCCTCGCTATAATGATGTTCCTGCCGATACCGAATCCTGTTACTATGGGGATGTCTATATAGGGGTTGGCATACTCCTTTGTCTCCTGGGGCAGTATCCCGATGGTTATACCACCTGCCTCCTTTGCTCCCTTTGAGGCGGCCTCCATTACACCACCAAGCCCTCCACATACCAGGAAGAAGCCTTTTTCCGCTATCAATCTTCCCACCTCCTCCGCTGTCTCAAGGAGCCTCTTCTTCACCCGTCTTCCTCCAATCACGCCCATTATGGCCTTACCCATATCTATCCTCCTTTTAAAATATTACAGATGAATTCTGCGATCTTGATGGCGCCATTGTCCCTGGTATGTTTAATGCGGGGCATCTCAAGAAGCTCTTTTATGTCCTCCAGACACCTCCCATCCTTCAGCCTCTCTTCATCAATGCTCAGACAGTGCATCTCCCTCCTGCAGAAACCCTCAAGCCTCTCCGACTCCCTGAAGGTCTTTCTTGTCAGATAGCCGAAAGGCACGCCTGCATGATATACCTCCGCAACGGTGCTGTAACCAAGTTTTCCTATGGTTACATCACTCGCATTTACAAGGTCAGGATGCGAGAGATGGGTGTCCTGCGGGAGCAGGATGATATTGCCCCTCTTTTCGGTCTTCTGTGATATACCAAGGGCAACAAAGAAGATGTCTTCGGTGCCGTCTATCATCCTGATGAATCCATAGCCCTCCGTGTTTCCGCTTATTGTGAGCACTACCATCATCGAGTCCTGTGGTATACCGAGGCTCTCCCTTATCTTCTGGGCCCGTATCCTTATTCTTCTGCTTACAGGTGCGGTCTTTAGATGTATGTTGAGTGGGTTGCATATCGGTTCGGTCTGTATATGATAGTCAACAGAGCTATAAATACCCCTGAGATATTCTATGTGTCTTTTTAATCTGTCACGATGGTTTCTGTATCCCTCGTATATCCAATCCCATGTGAAGTTCTCTATTAGCACCGATGGTATACCGGCCCTTTTTGCAACGACTATCCCAAGTGCTGATATATCACATATCATCAGGTCACATCCAATCTGATTTATAATACCTGTAAGTTCCTCTATATAGTCAGGATCAAAGGGTAGAAATTCATCAAGCCTCTCTATGGTCTTCTCTACATCCTCTATCAATGGCGTCTTCTGCACAAGCCCTATATCTGTTAGGGTATGGTGATAGCCAAATAATGGCAGCGGCAGGGACCTCCTGAAGAACCACTCTGGAACAAGGGTGAATATCTCAAACCGCGTCTCGGGCATTATCCTCCATATCTCCTCCATGACAGCAGATGCCCTTGAGGCATGGCCAAGGCCATGGGGAGAGATGAAGTATGCAATGGTGAAAGACTTATGCATAGTCCATATTATAAAATAATCCGTTAAATGGGGTTATCAGGATGGTGGATCTATGAGCATAAGATCGGGTCTCGAGCTCCTCAGGAGAGGATGGCCGCGTAGGCTTAAGGGTCTGAGGGTGGGCCTGCTTGTCCATCCTGCCTCTGTTGATAGCAGGCTTACACATGCGGTCGATATATTCCTTGAGTTCAGGGATGTGAGACTCGTGGCACTTTTTGGGCCGCAGCACGGGATATTTGGTGAGACGCAGGACAACATGGTTGAATGGAGGGGTTTCAGGGACAGGAGGACAGGCCTGAGGGTGCACAGCCTCTACGGAAGGGTGAGGAAGCCAGGGAAAGGGATGCTCAGGGATATAGATGTGATGGTCATCGATCTTCAGGATGTGGGATCAAGATACTATACCTATATCTGGACCATGTATCTATGTATGCAGAGGTGTGAGGAGATGGGCAGGTCTGTGGTTGTGCTTGACAGGCCCAATCCAGTCAGTGGGAGGTTGATCGAGGGGCCTGTTCTTGATGAGGGATATTCATCCTTTGTTGGTCTGAGGCCCCTTCCTGTGAGACACGGGATGACAGTAGGCGAGATAGCGATGTATCTTGGGGGTGAATACCATCCCTCCCTTGATCTACATGTGATCCCGTTAAAGGGCTGGAGGCGGAAGATGTGGTTTGATATGACAGGTCTTCCATGGGTCATGCCATCGCCGAATATGCCCACACTGACCACGGCCACCGTTTATCCTGGTATGTGCCTGCTTGAGGGGACGAATCTGAGTGAGGGCAGGGGAACGACAAGGCCATTTGAGATATTTGGTGCCCCATTTATTGAGCCAGAAAGGCTTGTAAATAGACTCGGTGATTATAGACTGAAGGGTGTTGTCTTCAGGCCACTCTATTTTAAGCCGACATTCCACAAGTATGCGGGAAGGATGTGTGGGGGTGCCCAGATACATATCACTGAGAGGGAGAGGTTCAGACCGTTCAGGACCGCTGTCGCGATCTTAAAGGCCGTTTATGAGCTTTATCCTCAGAGGTTCAAGTGGAGGAGACCACCCTATGAATACGAGACAGAGAGGCTACCGATAGATATCATTGCCGGAACGGACAGGTTGAGGAGGGACATAGAGGCTGACAGGCCACTCAAAGAGATGGAGGCCTGGTGGGCCGAGGATTGCAGGAGGTTCAACAGGAAGAGGGAAGGATACCTTATATATTAGGAGGCCGCTATTTACTGGAATAAGGGGATAGATGAGGTAATCATAGAGACCGGCTCTTCACTTGATGGTCTTTCTCAATCAGAGGCCACAAGACGCCTGCAAGAGTATGGTCCCAACACCATAAAGGAGAGGAAGGGGAAGACCGCCTTCAGGATGCTCCTTGACCAGTTCAGTGATTTCATGATCATAGTCCTCATCGTTGCTGCGGTCATATCAGGCTTTATCGGAGAGCCTGCGGATATGATCGCCATCATCGTGATCGTAATCCTCAACGCAATTATAGGGTTTGTTCAGGAGTACAGGGCTGAGAGGGCCGTTGAGGCACTCAAGAGGATGGCAGCACCGACCACCACCGTCCTGAGGGATGGCGTGCCGTCTGAGATACCGGCTTCCGAGGTAGTGCCTGGTGATATCGTGATGCTTGAGGCAGGCAGGATCGTGCCTGCTGATATGAGGCTCATAGAGGTTGCACAACTTAAGGTTGATGAATCCGCCCTTACAGGTGAGTCTGTGCCTGTGGAGAAGATGGTCGATACATTGAGGGATGGGGATATCCCGCTTGGAGACAGGAGGAATATGGTTTACAGGGGCACCATCATTACATATGGAAGGGGGAGGGGTGTGGTGGTCGCCACAGGCATGCAGACAGAGCTTGGAAGGATCGCCACCATGCTGCAGGAGGAGGAAGAGGTGAAGACGCCCCTGCAGAAGAGGCTCCAGGCATTTGGTAAGAGGCTCGCCATAGCAATCCTTGGCATATGCGCAATAGTATTCGTGGTGGGCCTAATAAGGGGAGAGGATACGATGAGGATGTTCCTCACGGCGGTTTCGCTTGCGGTTGCCGCCATCCCAGAGGCACTGCCTGCGGTCGTTACCGTGTCCCTTGCACTTGGTGCAAGGAAGATGGTCAAGCAGAATGCCCTTATAAGGAGGCTTCCTGCGGTTGAGACCCTCGGATCAGTGACATACATATGCTCTGATAAGACAGGCACGCTCACACAGAACAGGATGACAGTGGAGGAGATATGGATGAAGGGAGAGGGAAGGTGGGATATGAAGAGTGGGGCAGGAGGTTTCAAACTCCTGATGGCAGGGCTTTCGCTCAATAATGATACAGGGGTGGATGCGAATGGCAATGTGATGGGTGATCCAACAGAGGTGGCGCTCTATAATGTCGCAAGGCAGAATGGTTTTGACAGGGCAGGGCTGGAGAGGCTCATGCCGAGGGTTGGGGAAGTCCCCTTTGATTCAAAGAGGAAGTGCATGACGACGATACACAGGATAGAGGATTCGGGCCTGAACACCTACGGGCTTCCAAGCCTCCATACCAACACGGTCTCTTTCACAAAGGGTGCTGTTGAGGCGGTGGTTGAAAGGGCTGATACTATACTCACCCCAGAGGGGGAGGTGCCCATAGAGAGGGAAGAGGTGAACAGGGTGGCAGAGAGGATGGCAGCAGACGGCTTGAGGGTCCTTGCCATTGCGATGAGGCAATGGGATGCCCCTCCTCAGGATCTGAGGCCCGAGGATGTGGAGTCAGGTCTCACCTTCTTGGGGCTTGTGGGCATGATGGATCCACCAAGGGAGGAGGCAAGGGAGGCCGTGGCACTCTGTAAGACAGCAGGCATAAGGCCTGTGATGATCACAGGCGATCATCCCATAACCGCAAGGGTCATAGCACGGAGGATAGGCATACTGGAGGATGACTCCAGATCAGTGGTGACCGGAAGGATGCTTGAGAGACTGCCGATGGAGGAGTTTGAGGAACAGGTAGAGCATATCAGGGTCTATGCGAGGGTTGCGCCTGAGCAGAAGTTGAAGATAGTCAGGGCCCTCCAGGATAAGGGGGAGTTTGTTGCAATGACAGGGGATGGTGTTAATGATGCGCCCGCACTGAAGAGGGCAGATATCGGTATATCCATGGGCATCACAGGGACCGATGTGGCAAAGGAGGCCTCACACATGATACTCCTTGATGACAACTTTGCCACCATTGTGAACGCCGTCAGGGAGGGGAGAAAGATATACGATAATATCAGGAAGTTCATAAAATACCTCCTCACCACCAATTCAGGAGAGATATGGACACTCTTTCTTGCACCCCTTATCGGATTGCCTGTGCCCCTCCTTCCAATCCATATACTGTGGATAAACCTGATGACCGATGCCCTCCCAGCCCTTGCCCTGTCGATGGAGGGCGAGGAGAGGGGGATCATGAGGAGGCCACCAAGGCATCCTGAAGAGAGCATCTTTGCCCATGGACTCGGCATACATGCCATATGGGTTGGGCTGCTTATGGCAGGCATAGTCCTTGGCATACAGGCGTGGTCTATAAGGACAGGTCATGCCCACTGGCAGACAATGGTCTTTACCGTCCTGTGCCTCACACAGCTTGGGCATGTCATGGCCATAAGGTCTGAGACGGAGTCGCTGTTCAGGATGGGTGTATTCTCCAATATATATCTGATCGGTGCCGTCCTCTCCAGTTTCACCCTCCAGATGGCCACCATATACATACCATTCTTAAACCCCGTATTCAAGACACAGCCGCTTGGCCTTGATGAATTGCTGATCACACTCGTCTCATCATCCATGATATTCTTTGTGGTGGAGATAGAGAAGTTTGTAAAGAGGAGAAAGATGTTGTTATAGATCGCATAAAAATGGTATCATTTTATATGAAAAGAATTTATGGAGGTTTTTTATGTCAAGGATAACCATTACACTCCCCAACGATTTAATAGATGAACTCATGTCAGTGGTTAAGGCAAAGAACAAGACCAGGGCAGTGATAGAGGCCATAAGGGACGAGATCAGGATGAAGAAGAGGGAGAGGATCAAGTCGATGGCAGGGAAGATGGAGTTTGTGAGATCAGCGTCAGGGCTCAGGCATGGAGACAAGAGGCTCGGATAAGGTCCTTGTGGATACATCCGTATGGATCGACTTCTTCAGGAAGCGTGAGCCTTTTTATACCATTGTGCGTCAGCTTATAGATGAGGACAGGGTGTGCTGTCTTGATATGATCCTTGCCGAGTTGATTCAGGGTGCAAGATCAGAAAGGAAGGTGGATGTCCTTAAGGACTTTCTCCAGGCCTTTGATTTCATCCATGTGCACTCTGGTTTATGGGAGCAGGCCGGAATGTTATCATATCATATGCGTAAGAAGGGCAGACCACTGGGCCTTGCTGATTGTTTCATCGCTATTGTTGCGTATTCAAACAAGATAGAACTCCTCACCCTTGATAAGCACTTTAAGTATATTAAGGGAGAGATAGGGTTGAGGCTGTATCCTGTTAAGGGTAGATGACTTGACCAAAGGGAGGGAATAGATGCCTAATATCGTGATGGAGACGGCCCTTGATGGAGTAAGGCTCCTCAAGAGGGGGAAGGTGAGGGATATATATGAGGTGGATGGATACCTCCTCATGATCGCCACAGACAGGGTGTCTGCCTTTGATGTTGTCCTGCCGAATGGCATACCTGACAAGGGCAGGGTTTTGACCCAGATCTCGATCTACTGGTTTAATCTGATGAGGGAGATGGTCGAGAATCATATCGTTGCTACAGATGTGGACGATTATCCCAAGGCGCTCCACGGGTACAGGGATATACTGGAGGGAAGGAGTATGCTTGTGAAGAAGGCAAGGCCACTGCCCGTGGAGTGTATCGTGAGGGGTTATCTATCAGGGTCAGGATGGAAGGAGTATACGCAGAGTGGGACGGTCTGCGGGATAGGCCTGCCAGAGGGGCTCGTTGAGTCGGCAAGGCTTGATGAACCGATCTTTACTCCAAGCACAAAGGCAGAGGAGGGGCATGATATAAACATCAGGTATGAGGAGGTTGAGAGGCTGGTCGGTAGAGAGATGGCAGGGAGGTTGAGGGATATAAGCCTCATGATCTATAAAAAGGCGAGGGAGATCGCAGAGGCGAAGGGCATAATAATTGCAGATACAAAGATGGAGTTCGGGATATGTGATGACAGGCTTATACTCATTGATGAGCTCCTCACTCCTGATTCATCAAGATTCTGGGCGATGAAGGACTATGAGCCAGGAAGACCGCAGGATAGCTATGACAAACAGATTGTGAGGGACTACCTTCTTTCCATCAGATGGGACAAGAGGCCACCTGCCCCCCGGTTACCTGCGGAGGTGGTGAACAAGACGGCACAGAGATACAGGGAAATAATGGAGATATTGACTGGCTGAAGATGGAGGCCCTCAATGCCTTTATACTCGCTGCAGGGCTTGGGGAGAGGCTGAGGCCTATAACATGGCATATCCCCAAGCCACTCCTTCCGATCCTTGGCAGACCAGCCCTCCAGTATGTGCTTGAGGCCCTACAGTCCATCCCTGTCGAGAGGATAGGGATAAACCTTCATTATGGCGGGGATGTGATTGCAGGGTGGGTGAGGGGTTCTATGTTCGGTGATAGGGTGGAGCTCTTCTATGAAAATGAGCTACTCGGTACAGGCGGTGCCCTGAAGAATGCAGGTGATCTTCTTGGAGGCAGGACATTCATCGTCCATAATTCGGACATCATCACAGACATGGACCTCGGGAGGCTCATAGAGCACCACCTCTCTACAGGTAACATAGCAACCCTTGCCGTTCATGATTATCCCCCCTTTAACAGCCTCGAGATAGACTGTGACGGCCTCTTAAGGGGTGTGAAGTCGCCTGCATCAGGGCCTGGCCTGTTAGCATTCACAGGGATTGCAGTCTATTCGCCAGGGTTTCTTGATCTCCTTCCAGGTGGTGTGGGCAGTGTTATAGAAGGGTGGCTGAATGCGATCTCCCGAGGGCTCAGCATAGGGACATTCAATATTGATGGCTGTCGATGGTATGACATCGGCACTCCATCGTCATACGCAGATGCGGTGTTCGGGATGTTGAGGCAGCAGGGAGAGACATTCTATATCCATCCAACCTCAACAGGGTGTGAGCATGCCCTGCTTGAAGGGTGTGTTGTTGTTGAAGGTGGATGCAGTATCGGAAGGGATGTCCTCCTCAGGGACTGCATCGTGCTTCCAGGGGTCTCTATCAGGGACAGAGGGGTGTATAGGGATGCCATCATAGGATGCGATTTTACCATTGATATATCACCAGGGCCAAACACAGGAGAGGGGTTGGCCTTGATCGGTTCAGGGGGCTCTGACAGGAGGTATTACAGGATAGGGGATGGCAGGGGTGTGCTTATGTGTGACAATAATAAGGAGGAGTTTACAAGGACCGTTGAATATACCAGGTTCTTCAGGAGACATTCGGTCCCTGTGCCTGGGTTGAGGGGTGTTGATAATGGAGGTATGACTGCTGTGTTTGAAGACCTTGGAGACGTCTCTCTATATAACTGGCTCAGATGTCCACGGAGTGATGAGGCTATAGAGGAGGTCTATAAAAGAGCCCTTGATATCCTTATACTTATACATACCGTGGTTACAGAGAATGTCTCTGAGTGTCCCCTGCTCAATGGGAGGGTATTTGATTATGGTCACTTCCGATGGGAGAGTGAGTATTTTATCAGGGAGTTTGTGAGGGGTCTAAGGAGGATGGATATCGCTGACAGCCATATGCTTGATGATGAACTCAAACTCATTGCCCATAGGGCAGACTCATTCAAAAAGACCATCATCCACAGGGACTTCCAGTCACAGAATATAATGGTGACCAGGGATGGATTGTATATACTGGACTATCAGGGTGCACGTATGGGACCTCCTGCGTATGATGTGGCCTCCCTGCTGTGGGACCCATACTATCCCCTCGAGGAGAGACTAAGGCAGAGACTGCTTGATTATTATATCAGCAGGATGAGCCGTTCATTTAAGATCGATGGATTTATGGAGTCACTGAGCATATGCCGTCTTCAAAGGCATATGCAGGCGCTCGGGGCATATGCCTTTTTATCCATGAAAAAGGGTAAGAGGCATTTCCTGAAGCATATCCCCGAGGGCCTGAGGCTACTCAAGGAGGATGTGGAGGCCCTGGGGGATGAGTACAAGACATTATACAGACTCATTATGTCCTTATGATTAGGTGTGGATGTCTATTGATCCTCTTTTTGATCCTGTCCATCCCTCCATATACACATGCCAGGGTGGTGTTTTTTGATGATGTGGCTGTAAAGGGCCAGCCGGTTATGCTGAGGGCAGAGACGAGGGGGAGGTTCTTCCCAAGCGGTGGGCAGATGGTTGAATTCTTTGTGAATGGTAGATCCATCGGGAAGAACCTCTCTGGTGGTGACGGGATCGCCATGAAGGAGTTTGTCCCAGGGAGGAGAGGCCTCTACAGGATCACTGTAAAGTCAGGTGGAGAGGAGGATGAAGGGTATCTCCTCTCGCTTAATAGGGGTGAGGGTGTGGTTCTTATAGATATAGAGGGTGGTCTGTTTGATGGCCTTTATTCCATGAGGCCAAGGGATGGCAGCAGGGAGGCTATAAGGAGCATCTCAAAGAGGTTCCCTGTTGTCTATCTGAAGACAGGGGTGCTTACCAGGGAGCTCCTGGAGGAGTGGCTTGAGGAGAAGGACTTTGAGGGGGCTCCTGTGCTTGAATGGGACGATGGGGGGGTGTTTGACATGATATATGATAAGGGTCTGAGGGTGAAGGCCGTAGTGGGCTCAGCACAGGTTGTGAGTTCAATAAGGGGTGAGGGGGTCAAGGCGTTCAGTTTTGAAGAGGTTGATGATGCTGAATGGGTTAAGGACTGGAAGGAGGTCGAGGAGGGATTGAGGGCAGAGTGATCATGAGCTGGACTCCTTCAGGCAGGTCTTTAGTATCAGCGTGAGCTCCTCCTCCTTCTCTGCATCTCCGTTCCTGAGCTCCTCAAGGAGCTTCCTCGGTATCTCCACTGAGCACATCTTGTTGTTCTTTAAGAGCTGAAATTTATAGGATATATTCTCGATACTATAAAATACCCTCAGTATTATAACCGTACCGTCAAGCTCCCTGATCTTCTCCTCGACCTTCTCGTATGAAGGGATCCTCTCCTTTGGAACCTGCGGATCCATGTTTCATCCCTCCGTCCTGGCAAGATAGTCTTCCATTTTATCAGAAATATTGACCTTAATCCAGTGCTCATCCCACCAGTAGATGGGTGAGACCTCGTAGCCATGTATAAGTATACCAAAATGCAGATGATCACCGCCTGCAAAGCCTGTTGAACCCGTCCTCCCTATGACCGCACCCTTCTTCACGGCCTCACCCTCTCTCACCATGATCTCTGAGAGGTGACCATAGAGGCTCATCAGCCCCATACCATGATCTATAATAATTGTGTTTCCATAGATGCCAAGTTCACCTGCGTATTTTACAATCCCTGTGTTTGCGGCCTCAACGAGTGCATTGGATACAGAGGCAAGGTCATAGCCAAGATGCACACTCTCGCTGATCTCCTCACCCTTATAGTAATATGTCCTTCTGTCGCCATATGTTGCCATCACCTTGCTGTTCCTTAACTGGAGGAACCTTCCCTTCCACAGCATCTCAGGGTTGCTATCCCTTGAAATGTCGCGCAGTCTCTTTATATCCTTCCTCCTCCACTCCTCGTTAACGGTCTTGAACGCCTTAACAGGGTCTGTCACTGTATTATTCAAAAGGGGGAAGACGACCCTCTTTATAAAATCATCGGTTATCTCGATGGTGGTTGCCCTGTAGACTTTCTTTCTCAGCCTGGTGGGAAGAGACTTTATGTCCCTGTTTCCTGCCTTATCCTGGGCGACAGCATAAATGATGCTGTCCTCCTTTGTATCAAGGGGTACAGGGAAGAAGGCAAGATAGGTCCTGGACTGTTTGCCCCCTAACAGCCTGTCCTCCTGTTGTCCAGGCGCCTGGGAGGCCCTGAACCTTTCATCCTCAATCCTGATGAATACAGCATCGGCATCCCTTGCCCTGAGTATTGCGAACCCGGCACCTCCCTGATACACCTGGTATGATGCACTTATAACCTGGATATCTGGAGGTATGGTATCGATGATGGCATCTATCTCATGTTCTATGCCCTTAAATATGCTCGACCTCGCCCTCACAATAACCCTTGCCTGACCATCCCTGAGCTGTAACTCCTTTGGCTTTATATTCAATGTGTATCTCTTCTCATTGTAATCGGGGACGTCTTTTAATATCGTCCTTGCCGTGCCGTCCTGATGGATGGTTATCTCTATCGAGTGTATATTTTTACCCTCAATGGTGATGGTCTTGTCAATCGGAAGATGCTTAAATTCATCCAGCCCAATGATGGTGGGCTCTGGCACAAGGAATACCTTATAGACAAGATAGGCTATAACGAGTATGACAATGGGCAGTAGGGATAGCCATATGAACTTCTTTAACCCCCCACCCCTCTTATATCTGCTGTCTCTCATCTCTCCTCCTGAACTTTGATGACATCTAATATAATATCTTCAATAAACTGAATCAAGTTGGAACCTCATCCGTGGAGTTGTCTGCTGTATAGGCCTCCCCCTATCCACAGGGATATTATTGTTATAAGTATCACCAGCCATGCACCACAGGGATTAAAGGATGTTATCATACCGCCTGTCCTGCTCACATAGGGTTCCTCGCCCGAGGGCCTTTCAGTCCTGAGGGTGTTTATGACCCCCTCGGCCAGCTCAAGGCCTGAGTATCTCAGGGTATTGCTGAAGTATCGTTCGAGGATCAGGTTTTCGGTGAAGGCGATGATACTATTCTTCTGTACCACACGGGGGTTATCCGATCCCTCCAGCTCCTTCAGTGCCTCATCCCTGAGGTCAAGATGGCGGATGAACTCATAGAGAAAAGGGTTGGTCAGGGGATTATAAGACCTTATCAGATCTCCGTATGTCATCCCATTATTGATGGCCTCTGATATCTCCCTGCCATATGAGGCCCCATAGAGCCTGTCCGTCTCCAGGAGTCTCTCCATCTCAAGGCGTGAATAAAAGGTGCCCACTTCAGGATCAATATGCCTGTGTCCATACTCCACCATCGGCTCTTCATCCCTCAGCCAGAGCAGGGGGCTTAACCTGTTCGTATAATAATCCACGGCCCTTGGCGTGTTTGAGAGGCACAGGCCAAGGAGGATGAGGTCTATGGTGATCATCCACTGGAGGAACCTTATAGAATGCCTGCTGACATCCTCCTGGATTATCCCTGGTCTTATACCCTTCCACAGGGCAATCATTAAGATGGCAGATCCTATGACATTGATCCCTATATCCCTGAAACCCCAGTATCTCCCTGGCATCATCCATTGTATAAACTCATCAAGGATACCGATAAATAGCACGATCAGGGTTGAGGTTATGTATATCGTCCTGTCATGTATCCTCCTGCTCAGTGCCCTGAATGATAGGTATCCAAGCAGACCATATTCAAGGAGATGGATGGCCTCCTCAGGGTGTCTCCTTAATCTGAGCGTTAGATACCCGTAGAGGCCCGCGCACGAGAGGAGCCAGATATATTGCGATGGTCTTCTGATGTTGAGCCTGAAGATGAAGAGGTAGAGGAGTATCGTCAGCCCTGCAAGTATGGCGAATAAGACTATATATGTGAAGGCCTCCTTGCCAAAGGTGTTATAGACAGACCTCTGGATGCCACGGGCAATGGGTATGGTTGAGAAGATAAGGATAGAGTATAAAACCACACATAACCATGCCCTCAATGCCTACCCCTCCTTGGCCGATAGATCCCAGACAATAGGATGAGAATATCTGTTAAGATCTGGTGCCTGGTTTCAACCGTCTTATCCTGTATTCCCTTCCATCGGTCTCAAGTATGATGGTTCCATCCTGGTCTGTCCTGAAGACCTTCACCCCTGCCTCCTCCAATCTCGTGATAAGGGCAGGGTGTGGTCTTGCGTATATGTCTGACCTGCTGACCGATATTATCGCATATTCAGGCTTCACAGCCATGAGGAACTCCTTGGATGTGGTATCATTCTCACCGTGATGTGCCAGCTTTATCACCTGACTTCTGAGGTCTACGCCAAGTTTAAGGAGCCTCCTCTCAGCAACACTGGTCATATCACCTGTAAATAATACCTTCATCTCCCCATAAGTGAGCCTCAGTGCGATTGAATCTGTATTGGGATCGCCTGTCGGCGGAAGGATAGGGTTTATGACATCGATCCTTACATCACCGATATCAAGGGACTCACCAGCCTGAAGGAGTCTGTATCTTGAGAGGTCCTGCCTGACCACGCTCACATAGTCCCTGTACATATCATCCCCAAGATTACATAGGCCACTGTCATAGAGCTTGCCCACCTGGAGTCTTGGTATAAGTCCAAATAGGCCGCCGATATGGTCATAGTGTGGATGTGTGAGGATGAGGTGGTCGATCCTCTCAATCCCGAGCGATCTTAGGTATTTGATGAGCCTGTTCACTGATAGAGGACTCCCTGTATCTATAAGTATGTTCTCTCCGGATGGGGTGATGATCAGTGTGCTGTCGCCATCTCCTATGTCTATGAAATGTATATACAGGGGTGAGGAGGGGACAGAGGGTATCGGAATGAGAGAGAGGCAGAGTACGAAGAGTATAAACTTGATGATGATCCCTCTTGGTGACATCAAAGGTTATTATAAATGTTATGGAAGTGGCCTGCAACAATCTGGCCGAGCGATATGCCACCATCATTTGGAGGGACGAGCTGGTGTATTAAGGGGATGAAGCCCCGCTCCTTCAGCCGGTGGTAGAGGCCCTCTGTGAGGATGGTATTCTGGAATACACCACCAGACAGGGCAACAACCCTTATACCCGTGCCATCTTTCAGGGTCTCAGCGATATTGAGGACGATCTCCATGATGGTGTTATGAAACTTTTTTGCGATCACCTCTGCCTCTATCCCTGAACGCCTCTCCATAACAATGGCCTGGATGATAGGACGCCAGTCAATGCTGTTGTGGTTGATAACAAATGGATACACATCTTCTGTCTCGGCCTTCGTGGATAGCTGTTCAAGCTCGATCGCAGCCTGTGCATGATAAGACGCCCTGTGCCTGAGCCCTATGATTGATGAGACCCCATCAAAGAGTCTGCCCATGCTTGTTGTGACCGGTGAGTTTATCCCCTTCTTGATCATATGTATTAAGAAGGACGTCTCCTCCTTCCCGATGGGTGGCAGAGGGTCCTCGGGTGCTTTATCACCGAATGTCTCATAGAGGAGTGACAGGGCAGTCCTGAACGGCTCCCTGATGGCCTTTTCCCCACCTGGCAGCCTGTATGGTCTGAGGTGATAGAGCCTCTTAAACCCCCTGTATGATACGATCATCACCTCTCCCCCCCATATACTCCTGTCGGTCCCGTAGCCTGTGCCATCAAAGGCAAACCCTATCACCTCCTCTCCTTCTGGTATCTCGTTCTCTATCATGCATGAGAGTATGTGGGAGAAGTGATGCTGCACCTTTATAAGGCCCTTGGAGAAGTGCCTCTCTCCGTATCTGGTACTGTAGTAGTTAGGGTGAAGGTCACACACAACGATAGCAGGCCTCACATCAAATATCTCTAACATCTCCTTTATAGTCTCGCCATAGAACTCCATCGCGAGGGGGGTGTCAAGATCGCCGATATGCTGGGAGAGATAGACCCTGTCCTCGATTCCGAGGGCGATGGTGGTGTTCATATACGCCCCGAGGGCAAGCACAGGCTCCTTCAGTCTGAATGGTATGATTACAGGCAGCGGGACAAACCCCCTTGATCGCCTCACGGGCACCTGCCTTTCAGCCATAACTTTTACAACCGAGTCGTCACACCGCCTCACGATGGGACGGTTGTGTGTGAGTATGAAGTCAGCTATACCGTTCAGTCTCCTGAAGGCGTCTTCATCATCCTTCACAATGGGGTCATCGGTCCTGTTTGCACTTGTGGCCACCAGGGGTCTCCCCATCTCATGGATTATCATATGGTGCAGTGGTGTATATGGCATAAATACACCAACCGTTGAGTTGTTTGGTGATACCAGGGCTGACAGGGTGGTATCCTCCCTCTTCCTGACTATAACGATGGGCCTCTCAATGGAGCATATGGCCCTTTCTTCAAGCCTGTTGAGGTGAGTCTCGGCCCTGATCATCTCTATACCTGGAAACATCACGGCCATGGGTTTTTCCTCCCGGCACTTCCTCTGCCTCAACCTGTTTACCACATCATCGTCTGTTGCATCACACATGAGGTGAAAACCACCGATGCCCTTTAAGGCGACTATGGCCCCATTCCTCAGTTTATCGACGGCTCTTTCAATAGCGGTATCACCCTCTGCCATAAGGAGGCCCTTTATGTCATAAAGGGCCACATGAGGTCCGCACATATGGCAGGCATTGGGCTGGGCATGAAACCTCCTGTCGTCGGGCCTGTGGTACTCCTTCTCACATTCAGGACACATCCTGAAAAGTCTCATGGATGTGTTCTTACGATCATACGGCAGCCTCTCTATGATGGTAAATCTGGGACCGCAGTTTGTGCAGTTTATGAATGGATACCTGTGCCTCCTGTCAGATGGGTCATACATCTCTCTCAGGCAGTCATCACAGGTTGAGATATCAGGAAGGATGTTCGCATGGATCTCACCTGACTCATCACTATCCCGTATCTCAAACCCGGAGAGGCCCTTGTCTTCAAGGAAGGAGTGTTGAAGGCTGTATATCCTTGATACAGGGGGATGATCTGATTCAAGCCTTATCAGGAACTCATCAAGCCTCTCCTTATGCCCCTCTACCTCTATCAGTACCCCTACCGTGTCATTCCTTACATATCCACTCAGGCCAAGCCCCACAGCGAGTCTATATACAAAAGGACGGAATCCAACACCCTGGACTAACCCAGTTACCCTGACCCTCAATCTCATTGTCTTTTTATCCTGTCTGACTACAAAAGGGGTCGAGGGTGTAATCTTTGAACACCGGACCCTTCGACCCCTTGAAATAATGTGATGGTTAATCTTTTTTATTAAACCTCATCTCATATATAATCTCGTCCTGCTTTTTGTTGATCCTTCGGGCTATATCGATCTTATTCGGGTGATCCTTTAGTATCTGTTCACACATCTTCAGGGCCTCTTCATACCTTCCCATCTTCATGAGGGTGTCTGGTAAGAGGACAACGGCCGCTGGGCCCCAATATGAAGGGTCCTGCTCATATGCCTTCTTGAGATATTCAAAAGCCTTCGCCCAGTCTTTTCTTTTTCTGTAGACCTTTCCCATCTCATACAGGACATCTATACTTTCTGGATATATTTTAAGGGCCTCTCCATAATGCACCTCTGCCTTGTCAGTATCCCCTGTCTTCATATAGAAGTCTCCTATCAGCCAGTGCATGGAGAAAGGGGATATGACAAAGAAGGTTAACATTGCCAGGATGGGACCAGCGCTTGCTGAGATGCCCCAGAATATCTTCTTTGATGCAGACTCCCTCTTACCGCGAAACCTTCCCACTATCAGTTTCATCGTCATACCCATGGGTAATAGCCCGAAGGGGATGACAAGCAGTGGATACACCCTTGAGGCCGTGATGGTTGGCGAATAGTAGTATAGAAGGGTTGCTGTGAGTAAGATCAAGAAGACACCCATGGCAGACAATGGGATTATCAATGTATCCACCATGGCATCCTTAGGTGGATACTCAAGGACCTTCCCAAGTGACGGGTCAATAGATGCCCCCTTTGCATTGGCTATCAGAAATCGCACCACATCCTGATATTGTTTATTTGCAGAAGGCAGTATGTTGAGCCTTCGTTCCTTCCCCTTAGTGTCAGTGTAAACAACGGTTGTTGCACCGTATCCTGCGATTACAAGAGCCTGGTATTGGAGGGCCTTTACATTATCCCATGGAATGATCATTTTTCGTTTCTGTATGCCCTCTTCATTTAATATCCATCCTCAGTAGTGTCCGCTAAAAAATTATCATAAGGCTTGAAACCTCTGTCAAAGGTGATAGAATATCACCTGTACAACCAATAATGACAGGAGGTTCAAGCCA
>MTOQ01000016.1 GCA_002011735.1 Nitrospirae bacterium JdFR-81
GGCCAAGCCTATAGAGATGTTAAAGGGAATATCTTACGCGGACAATATTTTGATCGAACCAGTAGCCCATTTCGCGGACAGTCAATTTTGATCTAACACGATCCAGGTATCATGGCCCATCCCATATTGCTTTTAAGCATCCATAAAATTACAATAAATTCATGTCCATCCTTAAAAAGACCGCTGATTATCTGAGGCTTATAAAGTTCTCCCATTCTGTCTTTGCCCTTCCGTTTGCGTTCACAGGCGCACTTATTGCAGCAGATGGCATCCCCTCCCTGAGGCAGATATTCTGGATCACCATGGCGATGGTCGGCGCAAGGTCGGGTGCAATGGGGCTTAACAGGATAATAGACAGGAGGATAGATGCCCTCAATCCAAGGACAAAGGACAGGGAGTTACCGAGGGGGGTCATCAAGGCATGGGAGGCCATGGTATTTACCTGCCTCTCCCTCGCAATCTTTGTCATCTCTGCGTATCAACTCAACCCCCTCTGCTTTAAATTATCGCCCCTTGCAATCATCGTGCTCTTGGTCTATCCATACACCAAGAGGTTCACCTCCCTGAGCCACCTAATCCTTGGACTTGCACTCGCCCTCGCACCACTTGGCGCATGGATCGCTGTAAGGGGCACGATAGACATGGAGATAATCCCCCTTTCTGTTGCTGTCCTGTTCTGGGTGGCTGGTTTTGATATATTCTATGCGCTACAGGATATAGAGTTTGACAGGAGATACGGCCTGTTCTCCATCCCCAGCAGATTGGGGATTGCCAGGTCTCTGTGGATAGCAAGGGTCTTTCATCTGATCACGGTCATCATGCTCCTCAGCCTTGTGCCTCTCTTCCACCTCAGGGGTCCTTATATCATCGGGGTCCTGATCGCAGTGGCCATCCTGATCTATGAACACTCCCTTGTGAAGGTAGATGACCTGAGCAGGATAGACATCGCCTTCTTCAATATGAATGGTTACATGAGCCTGACGATCTTTCTCTTCACACTCTTTAACTATATACTCTGAGTGCCCTCCTGTTTCACATTGATGAGATATTTGGCGACCACTGCCTGGAGAGAGGTGGTGGTTGGAGCAGACCTCTGTATCAGGTGCAGGGCCTCAAGATCAGACTCCCACACGACATCACCAGGGACAAGGAAACACATACTGTCAGGTTCGTGGGTGGTGTAGAGCCTGTCGTCCTTGAAGTAATAATAGGAATCGCAGATGGCCGTTGGATAGATGCGCATCAGTGGCGGGATATCATTTGGCTTGAACCAGAGCTTGATCTCCCGTTCTGCCTCAGCAGGTGAGGCAGAGGCATGGATGAGATTGTCCATGCGCTCACCGATCACATTACCCTCCTCGTCCTTCAGCGGAACCACTGTGCCAAGTGAACGGATGCACCCTGGCCTCTCCTCCCTTGCGATATGAGGGTTTGTGGGTCCTGCCACCTCCCTGACCTTCTTTATAGCATCAGGGCCCTGATATACAATGGCTATCACCCTGTGCTTCCACGGCTCGTCAGGATAATGGATGCGTCCCATGATGTAATCCACGAGCGAGGGGAAGAAGACCTTCCCACGGTGTTCGGCATAGTGCTCCTCGGCAAGCATCCTGCTGACATTAACGATCTTTGTGGCTGCAAACCTCAGGCCTGTATGGAACTCAGAAAGCTGGGACAGGACATAACCTGTCAGTGAGTTTTTGAGCGCATCAGGCTTGATAAGGACAAGTGTCTGCTCCCTTTCGGTATCCTTCATAAATACCCCCTTTCGTCAAACCTCTATCTTTGTGATCAAGCTTCTTACAGCCTCTGCCGATGCCCTGAGCAACCCCTCCTCCTCCCTTGTAAGCTTGATCTCCACTATCTCCCTGACACCCTCACGGGAGAGCCTCACCGGAACGCCAAGATACACACCCCTTATACCGTACTCACCATCAAGGTATACAGAGCAGGGGAGTATCTCATCCTTTATCCCGAACACCGCCTCCACCATCTCAACGATGGAGGCCGCAGGGGCGTAGTATGCACTCCCTGTCTTGAGGAGGCCCACTATCTCTGCACCTCCATTCCTTGTCCTCTCCACAATCGCCTCCACCCTCTCCTCGGGGAGGATATCGGTTATACACTTGCCGTCGATCATCGTCAGTCTCGGCAGGGGGACCATCTGATCACCATGACCACCAAGCACAAGGGTCTGGACATCCCTTGGATGGACTCCCAGCTCCTTTGCGATAAAGCTCCTCATCCTTGTTGAGTCAAGCACCCCACCCATGCCTATCACCCTCCTGTGGTGGAAGCCCGTGACCCTGTGTGAGAGATAGGCCATCGCATCCATCGGATTAGTAACCACGATGACGATGGCATCTGGGGAGGTCCTGGCCACCTCCCTTGATATCCCTTTAACTATCTCTGCATTTGCCTGCAGGAGGTCATCCCTGCTCATCCCTGGCTTCCTTGCCAGACCAGCGGTTATCACAACAATGTCAGAGCCCCTCGCATCCTCAAAGCTGTTCGAGCCTTTAACACTCACGGGGGAATTCCAGAGCGGGCAGGCCTCCTGTATATCCAGTGCCTTGCCCTGCGGCAGGCCCTCAACTATGTCAACGAGCACCACATCTGCAAGCCCCTTTTCAGCTATGAGCTGGGCCGTGGTGCTCCCGACATTACCTGCACCGACTATGGTGATCTTTCTGTCCATTTATGCCCTTTCCTCCTGCCCTGTATCGTAACTCAACCCAACTCAGGATATATACCTATCCACTTTATAAATCTGAAATGATTTTTAAGGCCGTTAAAGAGCCTCTTATCAGCGGTTAGGAAGGACATGCCCCTTGCCTCTGCAAGGGCCACATAAGAGCCATCATATGCGCTTATCCTGTGTCTCGTGGCAATATGAAATATCCTCTCCCTCAAAGGGGCCACATCCTCCTTTATGATCTCTATCCCCAGCATCTCACTAATCAGATCCCTTGCCTTCTCCTCTGAAAAACGGGCCACCCTTGATGCCACAAGACAGGCATTTATTATCTCATATACTATAAGGGAAGGGGCATAAAAGGTCACCTTCCCTCTTGCATAATCACCAATGAGGTCCTGTGCCTTCCGGTGTCCTTCCTCGTCAAAGAAGTATGCCTTGAGCAGGATGCTCGAATCTATCACTATGTTCATAGCCCCCTCTTCTCAAGTTCCTTTCTGGATAAGGCATGGATATCCTTTGCCCTGATGCCCGCCTTCTGCATCTCCCTGGAGATCTCGAGCATCCTCAGGTATGTCCTCAGCCTCTTCAGGCCTGTATACTCCTGATAGGGTAAAATAGCCGCTACAGGGTGCCCCCTCCTTGTGATGATGATCTCCTCTCTCATTGCGATAGATTCTTTAATGAGCTGGGTGAAGTCCTTTTTCCCCTCAGATATAGTCACATTCTTTGTTCTCATATAGATACCCTTTGTGACTATATAATATAGTCATTATTCCATGGATTGTCAAGTACAGTCGCTGTTGTATAATCCCCTGGGAGGGCCCTCCTTGATTCATCACCACGGTGAATCTTATAATCAATTATGCCAGGACGATACTCCTCCTGCGAACTGCCGGTAAAGAAGACAAGGAGGTCATCCCTCCGCAACAGGCTCTATCCCTTCCAGGGGAATTTTGTATGGAAGGGGATAAGGGTTGAAAGGTATAAACCCTCAGGAGACGACTGGTCTGAGATCATAAGGCAGACCATCATAGGCAATCATGGCGAAAGGACCGATTTCGAATTGAGGTATTTCGAGATCAGACCAGGTGGTTATAGCAGTCTTGAGACCCACAGGCATGAGCATGTGGTTATCGGGATAAGGGGCAGAGGGTGCGTCAGATTGAACAGGAGGGACGTTGAGATCGGCTTTCTGGATGTGCTTTATATCGCACCCCACACCGTCCACAGGCTATATAACCCGCACAATGAGCCTTTTGGCTTCTTCTGCATCGTGGATTCAAAAAGGGACAGGCCGAGGCCTGTCAGGAGATAGGAACCGATGCACCGCACAGGCACAGCAACACTTCCGCTACATTATGGCAGGGCGCCAAGGTGGCTATTTGAGAGGATGAGCCTCCTTGCGAGGGAGATCGTCATAGCCCTCGTCTCTGAATTCACACCCGAGGAGGTGCTGAAGAGGCTGTCTGATCCATACTGGTTCCAGGCTTTAGGGTGTATCCTTGGCTTTGACTGGCACTCAAGCGGGCTCACCACCACGGTCACAGGCGCGTTAAAGGAGGGTATCAGGGGGCTTGAAGGAGAGATAGGCCTCTTTATCGCAGGTGGCAAGGGCACGACATCAAGGAAGACGCCGGAGCAGATCCACCTTATCGGCGAGAGATACTCCATCGAGGCGGATAGACTGATCTATGCAAGCAGGATGTCTGCAAAGGTGGACAACTCCGCCGTGCAGGATGGATATCAGCTATATCACCACACCATCTTCTTCACGCGCAATGGCAGGTGGGCAGTGGTCCAGCAGGGCATGAGTGCATCCACCAGGACTGCAAGACGATACCACTGGATCGGTGAGGGGCTGGAGAGCTTTGTCATCGAGCCCCATAGGGCGGTCTGCTGTGATGAAAAGGGCATGACGCTTAATATGGTCGCATCAGAGAGTGAGGGGGCAAGGAACATATCCACGGCCATCGCAAGGGAGAGGCCTGAGAAGGTGATCAGGGAGATCAAGTCCACGATCAACATGGCCCTTGCAAAGAGACACGGTATAGACCTATCTGACATCAATCCTGAGAGACTGTACACCATATTCCTGAAGACCTATGAGCACCAACCACAGGACTTCGAGTCCCTGCTCGGTATAAGCGGTGTCGGGCCAAAGACCATAAGGGCACTGAGCCTCGTCTCTGAATTGATATATGGAGAACCACCGAGTTACCGCGACCCTGCAAGGTTCAGCTTTGCCCATGGTGGCAAGGATGGAACCCCCTATCCTGTTGACAGGGCCACCTATGACAGGACGATAGAGGTCATGCGAAGGGCCATAAACTCCGCAAGGCTGGGGAATCGTGAAAGGATGGATGCAATAAGGAGGCTTTCAAGGTATGAAGATCGTGTTCCTTGGTGTGGGAGAGGCATGTGATGAGTATCAGCCAAACAATTCACATCTGGTGATATCAGAGACCATACTCCTGCTTGATTGTGGATACACAACACCTCCACAGTTATGGAAATACAACCCCGACCCTTCGTTCCTTGATGCGATATACATCACGCACAGACACGCTGACCACTACTTCGGTATCCCCCCGCTCTTTGTGAGGCTCTGGGAGGAGAGGAGGACCAAGCCCCTCACCATCGTATGCCAGAAGGGGCTAAAGGGCACGATAGAGGAGTTGATAGAATACGGATACAGGGGCCTTTATGAGAGGCTCACATTCCCTGTGGAATTCCTTGAGATCGAGGAGGAAAGGGAATACAGACTCAATGAGCTCACCATCAAGGCCGCACCAACCGTCCACTCGGTAAAGAACCTCGCCATCAGGATATCGGATGGGAGGAACACGGTATGCTTCAGTGGCGATGGCAGGTTTAACAGCAGGACAGAGGCCCTGTACAGGGGTGCTGACCTGCTCATACACGAGGCATACCTGATCGAGGGGCACCACCCGAACCACGCCTGTATAATGGAGCTGGCGGATATGGCCCAGAGGAATGGTATAGGCTGTCTTGCGCTCACACACCTGCAGAGGGGCATAAGGAGGAGAGAGATAGAGACCATAAGGGCGATGATCGAGAAGAGGGGGCTGAACATCATAATCCCTGAGGCCCTTGGGGAATACACATTTTAGCTGATCATGCACCATCCCTTTATGATTTAAATCATAGCCTCTTCAGGCCATATAAGGTATCCTCATCATAAGAGAAAGACCTGTTCAGAAAGGAGGTAGCCATGAGAGAGTTTTGTGGATGTCCTGGCTCAGCCATGCAGGACCTCAGGGATAAGGCCCCAGAGACCCATCAGGAGACAACCTCAAGGGGCTCTGAGTTGAGGCAGTGGCCTGTCCAGCTCCATCTGATAATGCCAACCGCACCATACTATGAGAATGCGGATGTCATCCTGACCGCTGACTGCGTTGCCTATGCACTGGGCAACTTCCACAGCGATTATCTCAAGGGCAAATCCATCGCCATAGCATGCCCGAAGCTCGATGATGGTCAGGATGTCTATGTTGAGAAGGTCACATCATGGATCGATGATGCAAATATCAACAGCCTCACCGTGATGATCATGCAGGTGCCCTGCTGCAGGGGACTTGTAAATATTGCAAGACAGGCGGTGGAGGCAGCAAAGAGGAAGATCCCGATAAAGGTCATAGTGGTGGGCATCCAGGGAGATATACTCTCTGAGGAGACCGCCTGAACCATCCCCAACAACCCTCCTATCCAGAGGGGCCATGCCCCTTGATATATACCCCTGAAAAGGGGTATATATTTTTTTTAATTTTGGTATAATATTAACCTCTCAAATCTATCAGGGGAGGGGGAGGATGAAGCCTGTCGGGACGCACCTTGTTGCTGAATTCATCCACTGTGGCAAGAAATACCTCAACGACAAGGACGCCCTCGAGGAGATACTGAGGGACGGTATCCAGAGGTGTGGTATGAACCTCGTCAGCATGGAGGGCAAGCAGTTCAACCCTGTTGGTGCCACCGTGGTCGCCATCATCAGTGAATCCCACATAGCGATCCACACCTATCCCGAGGCCCGCCATGCCTCCATCGACATATTCACCTGTGCCTCCGTATCAAGGGCTGTGAATAGGCTCCTGCAATTCCTGAAGAATAAGCTCAGGCCAAAGACCGTAAGGGTGATAGAGCTACTGAGGGGTAACCCTATTGAGATAATAGATCAGGACTGGGTGACCTCGTTCTCAGGCGCAGGATGTGGCTTTGAGGTGAGGTATCACTCTGTGAGGAAGCTCTTCAGCAAGAGATCGAAATATCAGCAGATAGATATCATTGAGAATGAGAACTTTGGCAGGGTCCTGTTCCTTGACAAGGATGTGCAGATTGCAGAGATAGACTCCCATATATACAGCTGGAACATGATATCACCCATCCTTGAGGCAGGTAAAAGGCTCAATAAGGTTGCTATACTTGGCGGAGGCGATGGTGGCATACTCTATGACCTCCTCAGGTACAACCCTGGCAAGGTCGTGCTTATTGATATAGACGAGGAGGTCATAAAGGCGGCAAAGAGATACCTCAGGCGTATCTGTCATAATGCATTCGATGATCCCAGGGTCAAGATCGTCATAGCGGATGTCAATAAATACCTTGAGAAGAGACACGGCTTTGACGCCATCATCTATGACCTCACCATGCATCCAGAGGCACTGACGAACATGGGGAGGACGGAGTTTCTGAGCGGGGTCTTCTCGAAGATGAGCAAGAACCTGAACAAGGATGGTATGGTCACATTCCAGTGCTGTTCTGAGTTCGATACGACAACACAGAAACTCCTGAACAGGCTATTGCCAAGATACTTCACCAACATCACATTCAGAAAGGCGTTCATCCCCTCATTCTGTGAGAACTGGATATTCGCCTCTGCAGAGCCGAAGTAGGATCAGCCGACTATCTTCACCACAACCTTCCTGCTCCTTGGCCCATCGAATTCACAGAAGAAGACAGACTGCCATGTGCCGAGCATGAGCCTCCCGCCCTCTATTATCACCGAGGTGGAGACACCCGTGAGGGAGGACTTTATATGGGCCGGTGAGTTGCCCTCTGCATGGGAGTAATCGCCATCAAAGGGTATGAGCCTTGAAAGGCTCCTCTGGATGTCCCTCTGGACAGATGGATCAGCACCCTCATTGATTGTAATGCCTGCCGTGGTATGTGGCACATATATACAGCAGATGCCATCCTTTACACCTGAATCCCTGACCAGCCTGTTGACATCATCGGTTATATCAATGAACTCAACCCTTGAGTTTGTCCTGATATTGATGGTCTTCAGCATATCCCTCACCCCTCCTGGAATATTAGGTTATAGAAATCACGCTCTACCGTGAATTCTATCCTGAGTGCAAAGAGGTTGTCCAGCCTCCTGAGGCCCTTCAACCTGACCATGTCCTTCTCGGTCGTTATTATGTCCAGGCCCCCTGCCTCCTCCTCTATCTCCTTCAGATCTGCCTCTGTATATTTGTGATGATCTCTGAACCGCCTGAAGCCCACAACATCTGCCCCGAGTGAGAGGAGCATGGATCTGAAGTGTGATGCATTGGCAATGCCTGCAAAGGCATAGACCCTTCTGTGCCCCAGTCTCCCCACATCCCCTGTATCACCCTCTGCATCCACCAGACAGACAGGCACGAAATATGCCGTGTATACAGGCGAAGATGGATTATACCTCTTTATCACCTCAACATTCTCAGCAATGACCCGTGGCTCTGTGCCTTCAAGCTTTGTCAGCACTATGATATCGGCCCGTTCCAGTGCCCTCAGGGGCTCCCTCAACCTCCCCTCAGGGAAGAGACGCTGTTCATCAAGATGGCAGGAGGAATCAACAAGCACTATATCCACATCCCTCTTTAATCCCCAGTGCTGGAAGCCGTCATCAAGGATGAGCAACATCTTTGACGGATCTATATATTCAGGCAGGTGCTCAAGAAGGAACCTGCCTGCCCTGTATCTGTCAGCTCCCTTGACGATCGGTACCCCTCTGAGGAGTCCTGCCATCATGTATGCCTCATCCCCTGCCTCAGCAGGCCCCATGAGCGGCCTATCACCCATGGTCACAAAACAGGGTCCCTTTGCCCTGCCCCTGTAGCCCCTTGTGAGTATGCACGGCCACAATCCCCTCTTCTTAGCCTCACGGGCTATCGCCATCGTGGCAGGTGTCTTGCCTGTCCCCCCAAGGGTCAGATTCCCCACGCTGATGACCCTGACAGGAAGCCCCCTCGGCCTCCTGATCGTAGAATACAAAAGCCCCCTTCCTGAAAGGAGGAGACCATATAAAGAACCCATCAGTGCCAAAACTCAGCCTCAGTGAACCAGACAGGTATGGATTAGCCTGAGTGCCCTGTCGGTTGCACCCCTGTGCTTCTCGATCATCGCCCTTGCCCTGCGCCCCATGCCCTCAGCCCTTTCAGGCTCCTCAAGGAGTTCTATCACAACCCCTGCCAGATCCTTGGCATCCCTCACCATAATGGCTGCTGACCCGTCGAGGAAGTCCCTCGCAAACGGGAAGTTATCCATATGTGGGCCAAAGATTATGGGTTTGCCCCAGTAGGCAGGCTCCAGGATATTGTGCCCACCATATGGCAGGAGGCTCCCCCCTACAAATGCAATGGTTGCTATGGAGAAGAGCCATGACAACTCCCCTATGGTATCAAGCAGGAGGATATCATACAACCTTCCTGTGTGTAAATCGCCCTTCTCTATGGCCGTCCGTCTTATATAATTAAACCCCCGCCCCCTCAGCATCCCCTCCACATCATCGAACCTCTCAGGGTGCCTGGGTGCAAGTATAAGGCTGACGTCATCAAACCTCCTCCTGATCACCTGATAGGCATCCAGTATCAGCTCATCCTCGCCCCTGTGAGTGCTCCCTGCAAGAAGTATCCTCTTCCTCAGGGCCTGGATCCACCCTGGTGTCTCACGGCCATCTATCTGTATGTCAAACTTCAGGTTCCCCATTACACGCACCCTGGCATCATCCGCACCAAGGGCGAGTATCCTCCTGGCATCAAGCGGTGTCTGCATATAGATGTGATCAACATTCGCAAGCACCCTCTTCATGAATGGCCTTATCCTCATGTATCCTTTGAAAGACCTCTCTGATATCCTGCCATTCAGCAGTATTATCCTTGAGCCCCTCTTCTTCAATGAGTTAAAGAGCACAGGCCATAATTCTGTCTCAACGGTGATGAAGAGGTCGGGACTTATAAGGTCTATGACCCTCTTCATACATGCCCATGAATCCCATGGCATATACATGATCCTGTCAGCCCCCTGAAAGCCCTCCATCGCAAGCCTCTGCCCTGTATGGGTGGTGGTCGAGAGGACGATCCTCCTGTCTGGAAACTCTGCCTTCAGTCTCTTCAAAAACGGGAGTATCGCCATCGTCTCTCCAAGGGACACCGAATGGACCCATATATCCGCCTTCTGGTAACTATCCATACCGAGCCTCTCTTTTATATACCTGAGACCATTGCCAGACCTGCCCTTCATTACCAAGACGGGCAGATAAAAGAGCAGCGCCATGGTGGAGAGGAGGTTATAGAGCAGAAGCATCCTTTCTGAACTGTGACATATAGAGTTTCCTGTATACCTCACCATGCCTGAGGAGCTCCTCGTGTGTCCCTGCCTCTACGATCCTTGCCCTGTCAAGAACCAGTATCCTGTCTGCCATCCTGACGGTGGACAGTCTGTGGGCGATCACAAAGGTCGTCCTGCCCTTCATGAGGTTGTTCAGTGCCTTCTGGACGATCAGCTCAGAGGCTGTATCGAGTGAGGATGTTGCCTCGTCAAGGATCAGGATGGGGGGGTTCTTGAGTATCGCCCTTGCTATGGATATCCTCTGTTTCTGACCACCTGAAAGCCTCACCCCCCGCTCCCCGATGACGGTATCATATCCGTTGGGCATATTCATTATGAATTCATGGGCATAGGCTGCCTTTGCCACCTCTATTATATCCTTCTCAGAGGCGTTCAGGTCTCCAAAGGCTATATTATCCCTCACCGTCTCATTAAAGAGGATGACATCCTGACTGACTATCCCGATATGCCTCCTCAATGACTCAAGGGTCAGGTCGTTTATATCGATACCGTCTATGGTGATCTTCCCCTTGGTGGGTTTGTAAAACCTTGGGAGCATGTCAAGGAGTGTGGTCTTGCCCGCACCACTGCTGCCCACTATGGCTATAACCTCCCCCTTCTTCACCCTGAAGTTGACATCCTCAAGCACCTTCCTCTTTGTCCCTGGATAGTGAAACGATACATTGCTGTATACAATCTCCCTCTCAAAGGAGGTGAGCTCGATCCTTCCGTCCTCCTCAACCTCCTGGTCAAGGAGGTAGAATATCCTCTCTGCCGCTGCCCTCGCCTGCTGGAGGCTGTTGTTTGCCCCGCCTATCCTCTTTATGGGTGTAAGCATAAGGCTTATCGCACCAAAGAAGGAGAAGAACTCACCAAAGGTCATCTTCTCATAGTATATCAGTGAGAAGCCATAGAACATGATGATGGTCAACCCTATGCCTGCTATAATCTCATGGACAAGCTTGGAATACTCAGCAGTCCTCGCACCCTTGATGGCTATCCTGTAGTAGTTTCTGTTCTCCTTCTCAAACCTCTCCCTGTGCAGATCCTCCCTCATGAACGCCTTTATCATCTTTATACCTGATATGCTCTCTGTCAACCTCACGATCAGGCCGGATATCTGCTCCTGTGCCCTCTGGGAGATCATCTTCATCTTTCTACCAAACCTGTCTATCACAAACAGGGAGAATGGCAGAACAATCAGGGCGAGCAGGGTGAGGTCCCACCTCCTCACGAATGCAACAACAAGCAGGACTATGAATGTTGCGCCCTCAACAAATATGTCCTTTATTGAATACCCAAGCATACTCTGGAGGACATTGGAGTCGTTTATGACCCTGGAGATGAGCTCTCCGGAAGGCTTCTTTATATAGAAGCTCATCGGCAGGAGGATCATCTTATTGAACAGCTCCTGCCTCACATCCCTCACCACCTTTGCCCCAACAACACGCATCAGGAATGAATGGGCAAAGGAGAAGAGCCCCTTGAAGAGGAAGAAGGCGATATATATGAGTGGATAGAACTTTATGATATTCTTGTCCGTCTTGAGGCCGTCTATCAGTGGCTTTATATACCATGCCATCGCCCCTGTCACCGCTGAGGCGCAGAGACTGAAGATGGTCGCAATCACTATTATCCACCAGTAGGGTCTTATGTAGCCCAGGAGGCGTCTGTACTGGTCCATCCTGCCATCTCCCCTGCCATTAATGCCACCCTCTCTGAGGGCCTCTTGCCCTCCATGGCCTCCTTCACCATCCTTAAGCCTGAGAGCACACGATCCCTGTATGAATGATCCTCAATAAGGGCCTTCAGCTCCGAGAATATATTCTCGGGTGTCACATCCCTCTGTATGAGCTCCTTGACCACCCCCCTGCCTGCTATGAGGTTGACCAGACTGATATACCTAACCCTCACCAGGAGCCTCGCAATTAGATATGTAATATATGAGACCCTGTAAAAGACGACCATTGGGACACCAAGGAGGGCTGCCTCAAGGGTGGCAGTGCCTGATGCTATTGCAGAGGCCTCAGAGCAGGCAAGGGCCTTTATGGTCTTCCCCCTTATAATCCTTATATAATCCTCTATCTCCATGTCCAGCCCTGTGTCCTCTGTAACAGGTATGGCGATCTGGAATCGTGGCCACTGTCTGTGGAGTATTGATGCAACCTCCTTCAGGATGGGTATGTGTCTTCTGACTTCTACAGGCCTGCTTCCTGGCAGTAGTGTTATCAATGGCCTTTCAGGGTCAAGCCCTATCTCTTCCTTCATCTCCCTCTGTGAACCACCAGGCTCAATCGTCTCAACAACAGGATGACCGACAAACTCAAAGGGTACACCTGTATCTTTATAATAATCAACCTCAAATGGCAGAAGCAATGCCACCCTGTCGACAGTTGATGCGATCCTCTTTATCCTGCCCTTACGCCATGCCCATACCTGGGGACTGACATAGTAAAGGACAGGTATCCCCATCCTCTTGGCCCTCCTTGCAAGGGCGAGGTTGAAGTCAGGATAATCTATGAGCACGAGGAGGTCAGGCCTCAGCCTCCTCAGGGCATCTGAGGCCCTCCTGAAGCCCTTTAATGCCCCCATGAGCTGCCCTATTGCCTCTGTGATACCCATTATGCCTGAGCCCTCGGCGATCATACTGATACCCTCGGCCCTCATCCTTGAGCCACCGATACCGAATATCTCTACATCAGGCCACAGCCTCTTTATCTCCCTGCTCAGCAGTACCCCATAGAGTTCGCCTGATGCCTCACCTGTGCTGATCATCAACCTCTTTGACACAGGATAACATATCATGAATTATAGGTTTATTCAATCAGGATGGGTCTGGAAGAGGATTCATCAAGCCGTGATCAGATGTCCTCCTGATTACAGGGACGAGAGCGCATCAAGTATCGTGCGGGCTATGAGCCTCACCTCATCCGGTCTGAGCTCAGGATAGATGGGCAGTGAAAGGACCCTCCTTGATGCCCTCTCACTCTCAGGGAAGTCACCCCTTTTATACCCCAGGTACCTGAATGCATCCTGGAGGTGAAGGGGCAAAGGGTAGTAGATGACAGAGGATATCCCCCTCTCCCTCAATGCCTTTATAACCCTTGCCCTCCTTGCCGTCTTTATGGTGTATTGATGGTATACATGATAGGTTCCTGGCAATTCAACAGGACACTCAACAGCATCTGAAAGCATGGATGTATAGAGCCGTGCTATCCTGCGCCGCCTCCTGTTAAATGTGTCGATGTGCCTCAGCTTCACCCTGAGGACAGCTGCCTGGATTTCATCGAGCCTGCTATTGAAACCGATAAATCTGTGCTTATAGTCTGTATTGGCCCCGTGGTTCCTGAGCAATCTAACGGCCCTGTATATCTCCTTATCATTCGTTATAATCATCCCCCCATCACCATAGGCACCAAGGTTCTTACTCGGGTAAAAGCTGAAGCAACCAGCATCACCTATCCCCCCAACCACCATATCCCTGTATCTTGCACCGAATGCCTGGGCACAGTCCTCGATCACCCTGAGCCCGTGCCTCCGTGCTATCTCCATCACAGGCCCCATATCCACAGGCTGGCCGAATAGATGCACAGGAATGATCGCCTTTGTCCTGCTTGTTATCTTTCCCTCTATCTTTGAAGGGTCCATATTGAGGGTATGCCTGTCTATATCCACGAATACAGGCCTTGCCCCGACATATGTGATGGCCTCAGCGGTTGCAATAAATGTGAAGGGCGTGGTTATGACCTCATCATCCTCACCCACGCCTGCTGCCCTGAGGCTCAGGTGGAGGGCATCTGTGCCAGATGCAACACTGATGGCATATCGGACATTGTGGTAGTCTGCTATCTCCCTCTCAAGGGCCTCTACATTCTCACCGAGCACAAAACGGCCGCTCCTGAAGATCGGCTCAATGGCCTTCTTGATATCCCTCTTCAGGCCCCTGAACTGACGGGTGAGGTCAAGCATGGATATGTGCATCCTGTTGTATCTATCCGTCCCTGTTTTCATGGTTTATCAGCTCTGATATCCTCAGTGCCACACCGAGGGCCTTCTTTGCCTCCTGGCCTGAGACGACCGGTCTCTGCCTCTCCCTGACACACCTTATAAATGAAACAAGCTGTTCCCTCAGGGGTTCCTTTCTCTCAGGCCTTATAACATCAACACTTATAACCCCGTCCCTCTTCCTCCGGCACGTAACCTCCTGTGTCTGGTAGTCAAGGCTCAGCAGGGTATTATGCTGGAAGATATTGAGCCTCCTTGAGACGTCCTCTGCTATCCTGCTCGTGGATACCTCTGCAACACATCCGTCCTCAAACTCTATCCATGCATGGGCAACATCTATGCTGTCTGTAAGGACATTCGCCCCTGTCGCCCTTATATCTATGATCCCTGAGTCAACGAGGCTCAGGATGATATCGATATCATGGATCATGAGGTCAAGGGTAACATCGACATCCGCACCCCTGCCTGAAAAGGGAGAAAGGCGATGTGACTCTATAAATTGGGGATCTTTGGTCAGCCTGCTTACCAGCTCAACACCTGCATTAAACCTCTCTATGTGTCCTACCTGCAGGACAAGCCCCCTTGCCTCTGCCTCTGATACGAGGGTCTCGGCCTCATTCAGTGTTGAGGTGATCGGCTTCTCTATAAAGAGGTCCTTCCCATGCCTTATAAAGTCCATCGCTATAGAGAAATGGGATGTTGTGGGCACGGCAATACTTACCGCATCAACAGAGTCTATTACCTCCAGATGGTTGAGATACGGCCTGCTGCCGTATCTTGAGGCCGCAGCATACGCCCTTTCAGGGTTTATATCAACCACACCCACAAGCCTCACACCCTCCATCTCCGAGAGTATCCTCGCATGATGGGTGCCGATCGCACCAACGCCTATGACAGCCACCCTGATCATCTTCAATCCTGACTTACCATCCTCTTTGATATCCCGATAACGCTTATACCCTCTTCATCGGCCCTCTTTATAAACCTGTCCTTATCAAGGATGATACACCTTCTTGCCTCAAGTGCAAGGGCAGACGCCCTGACCCTCTTCATCATATTAAGGGTCTTCATCCCCACCACAGGCACATCATAACGCATGTCCTGACCAGGCCTGCTGAGCTTCACCACCACCGCACCCTCGCCTGCCAGAGTGCCTCCCCTCTTTATTGTCTGGTCAGTGCCCTCAATCGCCTCAATAGCCACCACCGCCCTGTCCTTGACAACCACGGTCTGTCCTATCTGGAGCCCCCCGATCTTCCTTGCTATATCCCAGCCAAAACGTATGTCCATCCACTCCCTCCTCTCAGGCCTCCGATGTGTCAATATCCCTTCCTCTGTAATAAGTTCATTTGTGAAGAGTGTTGTCTTCATAACCCTTATCCCGTTCTGTTCAAGTTCTCCTATCAGGGCCTTCATGATGGTATCATCCGAAAGGTCTTTGAGCGAACCCAAAAGCCTCCTTGCCAGTGGGTCAGGGCTTATCCCGTTGTTACCCCTGAAGAGCATATCCTTCGGCACCTTCCCTGCCATGACCACATCCTCGATGCCAGAATCCCTGAGGAGTGAGATCAGGCCTGCAAGGTGCCCGATATGGATACGGTGGGCCTCGTCAGCTACACTCCTGAGTTTTTTATTATCCAAGGGGGAGAGGATAATGGCGGTGACATGCAGGCCCATCCTCCTGGCCTTAAGTGCTATAACATGGGGAAGCTCTCCAGAGCCTGATATAAGACCGATCCTCTTTATCGACATATACCTCTCTTATTCTTCTCTATGAACTCTATGAGGTGCTTGACCTCCTCTGACTGTTTCACCTCTCTCCTCACCATATCGATCGCCTCCTTCAGCGTGAGCTTGCTCCTGAAGAGTATACGATACGCCTGCTTCAGTTCCTTGATAGTAGAGTCCTTAAAACCATTCCTCTTCAACCCCACGGTATTCAGGCCATAGAGCTTGGCCCTGTTTCCAGATGCGGTTGTATAGGGTGGGATATCCTGAACAACACCACTGAAGCCACCCACCATGGCATACGCCCCGATCCTTGTGAACTGATGTATGGCAACGAGTCCGCCTATCACCACAAAGTCCTCCACCTCAACATGCCCTGCAAGGGTCGTTGCATTCGCCATTATGGTTGAGCTCCCTATCTTACAGTCATGAGCGATATGAACATACGCCATAAGGAAGTTGTTGTCCCCTATCTCTGTCACCCCGTCTCCACCCACCGATGCCCTGTGGATGGTGGTGTATTCCCTGATTATATTGTTATTCCCGATCCTTACGGATGTCTTCTCCCCCTTGTATTTGAGATCCTGGGGTGGAAGGCCTATGACGGTAAAGGGGTATATGGTGCAGTTGTCTCCTATCTCCGTGTTCTCTATAACGACATGGGAGATGAGGCGTGTATTCCTGCCTATCTTGACACCCTTGCCAACGATACAGTAAGGCCCGATCTCGGCACCCTCGGAGAGCCTGACATCCTTTGAGACCTGGGCTGTTGGATGGATCCTCCCCTTCTTAGGCATTCTTCAGCTCCTTCTCAGAGACCATGGCCGTAAATTCAGCCTCTGAGACGAGATTGTCCCCGACAAAGGCCGAGCCCGAAAACCTCCACACATTGCCCCTCTGCTGGATCACGTTTATCTCAAGCCTCAACTGGTCACCTGGCAGGACGGGCTTGCGAAACTTGGCCTTCTCTATACTCATGAAGTAAACCATATTCCCCTTTGCCCCTGAACGAAAGGCCAGTATGCCTGCCACCTGTGCCATCGCCTCCACGATCAACACACCTGGCATAATGGGATACTCAGGGAAGTGCCCCTGAAAGAATGGTTCATTGATCGTTATGTTCTTGATCCCGGTTGCCTTCACCTTTGGCTCAATCTCGATAATCCTGTCAATGAGAAGGAATGGGTATCTGTGCGGTAAGATATCCTGTATTCCCTGAATATCAATCATTACTAACCTCCTTATAAATCAATTCTACCTGATCCATCTATTTTTTATGCCCCTTGTCTGATCCACCCAGTCGCCTCTCAAGCCTCTGGAGTCGCCGTATATACTCGGGCAGTTTTGAATAAATAGCCTGAGCCCTCAACCATTCCCTGTGTGATATCGCAGGGAAACCAGAGACGATCTGACCATCAGGGATATCGTGGGTAATACCTGCCCTTGCAGCACCCATAACACCCCTCCCCACCCTCACATGATCCCTTATACCCACCTGTCCACCGAGCACGGTATTATCACCTATCTCGCTGCTACCCCCTATACCAACCTGGGCAACGATGATACAGTTTCTGCCTATCCTGACATTATGGCCCACCTGAACGAGGTTATCGATCTTTGTCCCTGCACCAATCACCGTTGCGCCTGTCGTCGCCCTGTCGATCGTTGTATTGGCACCTATCTCCACATCATCCTCTATGACCACCGTTCCCACCTGCGGTATCTTGTGGTGTCTGCCGCTGTCATGGACATATCCAAACCCGTCTGCCCCTATAACGGCACCTGGATGCACGATCACCCTCTTGCCTATCCTGACATTCTCCCTTATGGTAACATTCGGGTAGATTATGCTCTCATCACCTATACTGACATCCTCACCTATATATGCATTCGGGAATATAGAGACACGGTCTCCTATGCGTGCCCTGCTACCGATATATACAAATGGATAGACACTCACATCCCTGCCCAGGGTTACATCCTTCCCGATGATCGCCTTGTCACTCACACCAATGGGGGTGTATGGCTTAGAGTGCAGAATATCGAGCACCCTTGCAAAGGTCAGGGCAGGGTTATCAACAATGAGCATGGACTTTGATAGCCCCTCTATCTCCTCCTTTACTATTATGGCCGTGGCCTTTGTGGTAAAGGCATATCCCCTCTTCCTCCTGTCAGCAAGGAATGTTATATCCCCCTCCCCTGCATCCACAATCCCGGAGGCAGCCTTTATCTCCACCTCTGGGTCTCCTATAATCCTGCCACCTGCTATCTCTGCAATCTCCCTCAGCCTCACTTCTTCTCTTCTTGGGCCTTCACTGCCTCATTAAACCTCTTGATGAGTTCATCGGTTATATCAAGCCCCTCGGGTGCATAAAGCAGGGGGCCTCCCTCGGCCTTCTCAAAGATGGCGGTATACCCTTCCTCCTTTCCGATCTGCCTGATCAGATTCCTGAGGTCAGTGAGTATGGCACGCATGAATTCGTTCCGCTTCTTCTCCAGCTCCTCATTGGAGTCCTCCACCATCCTTTTATACTCCTTCTTGAGCCTTTCCAGCTTCTCCTGTTTCTCCTTCAGGCTCTCTGGGTTAAGCACTGCCGATTGTTTCGAGAGCTCCTCTTCAAGCCTTCTTATCTCCTCCCCCTTCTTATCGATTATCGCCTGCTTCTCCTTGACCATATTCTCAAGGATCCTGATCGCCTCTTTACCCCTGTCACACTCGTTCAATGCCCTGTTCAGATCCACGAACCCGAACTTCAACTCCTGGGCATATGAATTCAGGGCAAGGAACGATATTATTAATGTTACAAGAAAGAACTTCCTCATTTAAACCTCCTGTATTTAAAAGATTGTCCCTATTGAAAACTCTATCTTACTCCTGCCCTCATCCTCCTTCCTGTCAAGATTATACCCCCATTCAAGCCTGATGGGCCCGAAGGGGGATACCCACCTGAATCCAAAACCAGCGGTTGGCCTCAGCTCCGTAATGGAGATCTCTTCACTGCTGTCAAAGGCCCTGCCGGCATCGAAGAAGACCAGGGCCTTAAGCCTTATCTCCTGGGCAAGGGGGAATATATATTCAAGATTAAATATAACCTCTCTATCCCCGCCTATCTTCTCTCCCTCTTCATTCCTTGGACCTGCCTCTCCAAACCCCAGTCCCCTCACGGTATTGATCCCACCGACATAGAACCTCTCATAAAGCGGAAGCTCCCTGCCTGCATAGCCTGTCGCATATCCGAACCTCCCCCTTATACTGAATGTCGTATTCCACATCAGGGGGAAGTACCATATCGAGTCAACGACACCTTTAACAAAGTAGTTATCCCCTCCGAGGCCTGCAATGGTTGTGTAAAGTGCGTGCCTTGTCCCCCTGGTAGGATCGATATAACTGTCCCTTGTATCCCTCCATATAGAGGGGCTGATACTGCTTGTCACCCTTGTCCCCTCCTGCTCTTTTATAAGTGAGGAGGCATCCTCGGCAATATCCCCTATAGTTGCCTCTTCAAGATTATACCTTATATTACCTCTAACATATTCTGAGAGCTCCTTACCGAATCCGATGGCAAAACCCCTTGCCCTCTTGTCATAGTCAGGGTATTCAAATGACTCATCATATATACTGAATGATGCCGAGATGGGTTTATCAAGAAACCACGGATCCCTGAGGGCGATCCTGTATTCCGTCCTTATAGAACTGAGCTCGGCCTTGAGGTTGAGCCTCAACCCCCTGCCAAAGAGGTTCCTCTGTGTCACCTCACCAAAGAAGATAAACTTGTCAATAGAACTATATCCACCCCCGATACTCAGCATGCCTGTCATCTTCTCCTTTACCTTTACATCCAGATCAATAAGCCTCTCCTCAACACGGGGGACGGGTGTGATACTGACGGACTCGAAATAATCAAGGTTATTTATCCTCTGATAGCTCCTCCTGAGGAGCTTGCTGTTAAATATGTCGCCCTCATCAAGCCTCATCTCTCTCCTTATCACCTTATCCCTCGTCTTTGTATTGCCTGTTATCTCTATCCTCCCTATACGGAACACCTCTCCCTCTGTAATAGAGAGTGTGACATCCACGGTCCGGTCTTCCTCGTTCACCTTTACCAGGGGCTCTATATCAGCCCTTGCATATCCCCTCTCCATATAGAGGTCTATAATCCTGTCTATGTCCTCCCTCAAACCCTTCCTGCTGAAGACGGCACCAGGCCTGCTCTTGATATATGCAAAGAGCTCATCCTGTGAGAATACCTTGTTGCCCTCGATACCGATCTTTCCCAATTTATACTGCTGACCCTCTGACACGGTTATATCAATATACAGGCTCCTCTTATCCTCGCTGAGTCTAACCACTGGCTCCGAGATCTCAACCTTTATATACCCATGGTTATGATAGAGTGCCCTGATCCTCTCCACATCCTTCCTGACCACCTCGTCCCTGTAGACCCCAGAGCCTGTCAAGAACGAGAATATCCACCACTCCCTTGTCTTCATCACCTTCTTGATCTCCCTGTCCGAGAGGGCATGATTACCGTGGATGCCTATCCTCCTCACCTTCACCTTCTCACCCTCATCCACCTTATATGTCAGAAACACCGATCCTGGAGACACCTCCCTTATAATGGGTATCACCTCTGCAAGATAATATCCCTGGGACTGATAGTAAGAGACCAGCCTTCTTGCATTATCCATGATAAGTCCTGGATTTGCCATGCCCCCAGGGGTTATGGTTAACTGCTCTTTCAGCTCCTCGGTCTCGATCTCCCTGTTGCCCTGAAGGTCTATGCCTGTGATGGTTGGCCTTTCTTCAAATATAAATATCAACTTCAGACCCCCTTCAAACGGTTCCACATCAACCCTCACATCCTCAAAGTATCCCGTGCCGTATAGCCTCTTGATGTCCTCTTTCACCTTCTCATCAGAAAAGAGATCACCTGCCCTGCTATGTATATTCGCATAGATGGTCTCCTGGCTTATCTTTCTGTTGCCCCTGAGCTCGATCACCTTTATTATAGGCGCCTCCTCTGCACATAGAGCGGATAGATCAAGCATCAGGCAGGTCAGCAGGAGGATTACGATCCCTATCCTGTATCTCATAGCCACCTTAAAAGAACCCTTAAAAATTAAGTGGTAGTATATCACTAAACCACCATCAAAATCCAACAAATATGTTTCTGGTTGTCTTTTGCTATTAACTATGATACACTCTTGTTGTGAAAATCTTGCGGTTAAAAAAGGGATTTTCTATTATGGAGCTCCTAATAGTTGTTTCAGTTATAAACATACTCGTTGCTGTTGCAATTGTTGCTTATATAGGAGCAAGGGATAAGGCAAGACTGTCATTCATGCTCGCCACAGCAGAGACTGCCAGATCAGACCTTTACCACTGGCTTCATTCATCCCTATCCAATAAATCAAACTTCAGGGAGGTTGATACAAACTTTGATGGAAAGATAGATGAAAACGACAAGACAAATGGAGAGCTATATAATCATGTTGCAGAGATATATACCCATGGTAGAAATACGAAACTTAAAGAGAGGTCCCCCTGGTTCAATATCCCTCTATGGAGTCAGGACGACCCTCCGCCTGCAGGGACGATTGGGTTGATACAGTTAACTGAGAGGAGGTTAAAGATTATTGTAAAGGAGAAGAATGGTCAGACGGCCTATGAACAACTTTTAATTGCAGAATAAAAAGGGGATGAAGAATATGGAAGAAAAGGTCGTACGCAAACCTGACAGTGATACGGCAAAGAAGTATCTGACTCTTATTGAGATAATCACACGCATGGAGGACCGCCTGAAGTGGTCAGAACTGGTCTTTCTGTCCCTGAACATAGTCATATTTATATTTACCGTCATACTCACTGCGCACTATACGGGCAGGGTCGGTTATCTGCTTACCCATATAGACCTCACCCTCATCTTCTCCTGTATAATCGTAGGGGTCTCCATCAATGCCTACTGGATAGCCTCCTCCATGAGGGCACAGCTCAAGCTCAAGCTGAGGTATTTCCAGGCCAGGGCACTGGAAAGAAAGATCAATAAGCCAGGGGAATACTGGCTTACTGATGAGTCTGTCTTTTTTGACCGCAAGGTCAACCGCCTTGAAAGTCCTGATAAGGAAGAAGTGCTCGAGTATCCATCGCAGGGTCTGACACGCATGGATGGTTTCATCGGTTCTGCCAAACCAAGACATCTCACCATCCTGTTGCCTGCGCTCTTTGTATTCATCTACTGGTTTATATTCTTTGTCGTCCTGAGCAGGGTCTAAAAAGCCTTCCATGGTTGTCTGTTAGGTGGCTAAAATTGTAAAATGTCCTCTACATATAACCTCTCACTACGGAGATTTGGGTGGAGCTCTACAGACTGGGCATAAGAGAGGCGATTGAACTCATAAGCAAAAAGGAGATATCACCCTTAGAACTGCTTGAGTCGGTATTCCAGAGGATTGACTCTGTGGAGGAGAGGATAAAGGCGTATGTCACGATTGAAAGGGAGTCTGCCTTTAACAGGGCCAGAGGACTGGAAAACAAACCCATGGAAGGTAAGCTTCATGGGATTCCCGTTGCTGTAAAGGATAATATATGCACGAGGGGTGTAAGAACGACATGTTCATCAAGGATACTTGAGAATTTCATCCCGCCATATGAGAGCACCGTGACATCAAGGCTTACAGTCCAGGGGTACATACTCGCTGGCAAGACAAACCTTGATGAGTTTGCCATGGGCTCTTCAACCGAGAATTCTGCCTTCTTCATAACCCGCAACCCATGGGATACAGAGAGGGTTCCAGGTGGTTCAAGTGGCGGCTCTGCCGCAGCGGTTGCTGCGGATGAGTGCATTGCTGCACTCGGCTCTGATACAGGAGGCTCCATAAGACAGCCGGCTGCATTCTGCGGTATTGTGGGCCTTAAGCCAACCTATGGCAGGGTCTCAAGATATGGCCTTGTGGCCTTTGCATCATCGCTCGATCAGATAGGTCCTTTGACAAAGTGTGTTGAAGATGCGGCGATACTTCTAAATATCATAGGCGGCCATGACCATCATGATTCCACCTCTGTAGCGATGTCTGTGCCTGACTTCACATCAGCACTTGGTATGGATATAAAAGGTCTGAAGATAGGTATCCCCAGGGAGTACTTTATCGAGGGCGTTGATAAGGAGGTCGAAAACGGCGTAAGGGATGCTATAAAGAGGCTTGAGTCCCTTGGTGCTGTGCCACTGGAGATCTCGTTACCCCATACAGAATATGCCGTGGCAACATACTATATCCTGGCAACCTCTGAGGCCTCGTCCAACCTTGCAAGGTATGATGGTGTAAAGTATGGCCTGCGGATGGATGGAGAGAATCTCATCGAGATGTATATGAATACGAGACACCATGGATTTGGTGCAGAGGTTAAAAGGAGGATAATCCTTGGCACATATGCCCTGTCTTCAGGATACTATGAGGCGTATTACAGGAAGGCACAGCAGGTAAGGACCCTCATAAGGCAGGACTTTGAGAACGCCTTTAAAGAAGTGGATGTCATCATCACACCCACAACCCCAACCCCTGCCTTCAGGATAGGTGAGAAGACAAGAGATCCCCTCCAGATGTACCTATCTGATATATTCACCATACCGGTGAACCTTGCAGGGGTGCCCGCCATCTCCATACCATGCGGATTCTCAGGTGAGGGCCTGCCTATAGGGCTACAGATAATCGGGAGGCACTTTGACGAAGAGAACATACTAAAGGTGGCCTATGCCTATGAACAGGATACAGAATGGCATAAGAGGAGGCCTGTTTTATAGAGATCATTCAAGGATCTACTTTTCTATTATTGAGATAGTTTTTTATAATTGATATAGAGCGTATTTAAAAAATGAAGAATATCCGTCCACATCTGGGATTCTCTCTTATAGAATTACTAATAATAATCTCCATCATTAATGTCCTTGCCGCTGTCTCCACCGTTCTTTACCTTGGCGTGAGGGATAGAGCAAAGGTATCATCCATAGTAAGGACGGCAGAGAGTGCCAAGCCAGAACTGGAATTCTGGCTACAGTCCTCACTCTCAAATAATGTGAATTTCAGAGAGGTAGACACCAACTTCGACGGGAAGATAGACGCCAATGACAAGACAAACGGGGAGTTATTCAATCATGTTGCCGAGACATATGTGGAGGGCAGGAATTCTGCGCTGAATGAGTTCTCTCCATGGTTTGATGTCCCTCTGTGGAGTCAGGACAATCCCCCACCTGCAGGGACGATCGGGGTTATACAGCTGTCCCCAAGGAGCCTGAAGATCATAGCAAAGGGGAAGAGTGGTGATACGGTTTATGAGCAGGTGCTGACAGACTGAAACCAGGCATAGAGATTACCTGATGCTAACACAATCCAAAGACAGCAGAGGAAGATGCAATACGAGGCAGTAATAGGGCTTGAGATACACGCACAGCTACTGACGGAGTCAAAGATGTTCTGCGGGTGTCCAACGAAGTTTGGTGCAGAGCCCAACACCCAGACATGCCCTGTGTGTGTTGGTCTGCCAGGGGTTTTACCTGTCATAAACAAGAGGGCCATAGAATATGTGGTTAAAACAGGGCTTGCCTTAAACTGTGAGATAACCCAATACAGCAGGTTTGCAAGAAAAAACTATTTCTATCCCGACCTCCCCAAGGGCTACCAGATAAGCCAGTATGAACTGCCCCTGTGCAGGGGTGGCTATCTTGAGATAGCCCTTAATGGCAGGAGGAAAAAGATCAGGCTTACCAGGATCCACCTTGAGGAGGATGCAGGAAAGAATATACACGAAGGTGGGGACTACAGCCTTGTTGACCTTAACAGGGCAGGTGTGCCATTGATGGAGATAGTAACAGAACCTGACATAAGGAGCGCCCAGGAGGCAGCAGAATTTATGAGGAGGCTCAGGATGATCCTCCGTTATCTTGGTGTGTGTGATGGCAATATGGAGCAGGGTTCCCTCAGGTGTGATGCCAATGTCTCTGTGAGACCTGCCGGGCAGGAAGGGTTTGGGGTCAAGACAGAGATAAAGAACATGAATTCATTTAAGTTTATCGAGAAGGCACTTGAGTATGAGATAAATCGGCAGATCAGGCTACTGAGCAAGGGAGAAAAGATCGTACAGGAGACAAGGCTGTGGGATGCAAAGAGGGGGATTACTGAGTCCATGCGTTCAAAGGAAGAGGCACATGACTACAGGTATTTCCCCGAGCCTGACCTCATGCCTGTTGAGATAGACGAAGGATGGCTCAATGAGATAAGGGCACAGATAGTGGAGCTTCCTGATGCCAGAATGGAGAGGTTTATCAAGGAATATAACCTTCCTGAAGATGATGCAAGGCTCCTTACAGAGGAAAGGGCAATGGCAGATTGGTTTGAAGAGGCCGTAAGGCTTGGAGGTCATCCCAAGACCGTGGCCAACTGGATGATGGGGGAGTTACTGAGGCTGCTTAATAAGGACGGTATACAAATAGAAGACAGTAAGGTGAAGCCAGCACAGCTTGTAGGTCTTCTGAGTTTAATAGACAGGGATGTGATAAGTGGTAAGATCGCCAAGACGGTTTTTGAAGAGATGTATCAGACAGGCAGAGAGGCAGAGGTTATTGTGAAGGAGAAGGGCCTGTTGCAGATAACGGATACAGAAGAAATCGAGAGGATAGTTGAAGATATCCTCAACAACAATCCGAAGGAGGTTGAAAGGTTCAGGGCAGGGGAGCAGAAGCTACTGGGCTTCTTTGTCGGTCAGGTGATGAAGGCAACAAAGGGCAAGGCCAATCCAAGGATCGTAAATGAGTTATTGAGGAAGAAGCTCTCGGCATAAAGACGTGCTGCTATCTTGACAGGTCAGGGATAAACATTGAGGTCTTCCATACACAACAGCAGAGATAAAAGATTCCCCTTTTATAACAGGACAGAGAATAATCGGGCCTCATTAAGGATGAGAGCAATCCTGTTGTGGCCATATTTGTGAGGGCTTGATTGTCTTAAGAAGGATAGTTTGCAGACTACCAAAGGTGACCTTGTGAATGAGAAAATGGAGACCATCCTTATTGTAGAGGACAAAGACTCAATGGCCCAGATGCTCAGGCATACGCTTGAGCTTGAAGGATACGGGGTTATTATTGCAAAGGACGGGGTAGAGGGAATAAAAAGGTTAAAAGACTCACGGGTTAATGTGGTGCTTACTGACCTGAAACTTCCAAAGAAGGACGGACTCGAGGTCCTGAAGGCATCAAGAGAGGAGAATCCTCTTGTACCAGTGATAGTGATGACCGCATACGCCACTGTGGATCATGCCGTTAATGCCATGAAGTTAGGGGCATATGATTTTATAACAAAGCCCCTTGACATAGAACACCTCCTGCTACTCATCAAGAGGGCACTCAGCAATCAGAGGCTGTTAACAGAGAACATCCTTCTTAAGGACAAGCTGACCGACCGTGTTGGCATGCCCACCATTATAGGGAAGAGTCCAGGGATGCTTGAGGTCGCAGACAAGATACAGCGGGTTGCGCCTGCCAGGACAACCGTGTTGTTGCTTGGAGAGTCAGGCACTGGCAAGGAACTTTTTGCAAGGGCCATACACCATCTGAGCCCACGAAAGGACAACCCATTTGTGCCTATAAACTGCGCTGCCATCCCCAGGGAGCTGCTTGAGTCAGAACTGTTCGGGCATGAGAAGGGAGCCTTTACAGGTGCTGATGAAAGGAAGCTTGGCAAGTTCGAACTCGCATCCAGTGGCACGGTCTTCCTGGACGAGATAGGAGAGATGGATATGGCACTTCAGTCAAAGCTCCTGCGAACGCTCCAGGAGGCAGAGATAGAGAGGGTTGGTGGGACAAAGCCGATAAAGGTTGATGTGAGGATCATAGCAGCGAGCAATAAGAACCTTGAGGAACTGGTTGCACAGGGCAGGATGAGGGACGATCTTTATTATCGCCTGAGCGTCTTCCCTATCGTGATCCCCCCATTGAGGGAAAGGAAGGAGGACATCCCGCTCCTTGTTGAACATTTTATATCCAAATACAATGCCGAGATGAATATGCAGAAGAAGGGTGTCACCGAAGGCGCAATGAAGAAGCTCATGAATTATGAATGGAAGGGCAATGTGAGGGAGCTTGAGAATGTCATAGAGAGGGCGATGATACTGAGTGATGGTGACATGATAACCGAGAGGGAGATAAGTCTCGTCCCTGTAGCACAGCCAGCCATGGATTTCCCTGCTGATGGGACACTCGATGAGGTGGCAAAGGCAGCCCTGAGGATGGCCGAGTCAAAGAGGATAAAGAAGGCCCTTGAGGATTGTGGCGGGAATAAGACCAAGGCAGCAGAGGTGCTCAAGGTCAGCTATAAGACCCTCCTCACGAAGATCAAGGAATACGGCCTGGAAAAATGAGGACTATCTCCATGAATTACAGGCCCATCACATACACGCATCACCTTGAGCCCTGAGTATGTGGATATTCTATGCCCTCCTTACAGCCTTCTTTTTTGCCACGAGTGACGCCCTTACAAAGAGGGCCCTGAGGTCAAGGGATGAGTATTTCATAGCGTGGATAAGGCTCGCCTCTGCACTGCCTGTGCTTATCACAAGCCTTTTCTTCATCCAGATGCCCGAACTTGACAGGACATTCTGGATCGCAACCCTTCTTGCCCTGCCCCTTGAGATTACAGCCATCGTGCTTTACACAAAGGCGCTGAAGGCATCACCCCTCACACTTACCATGCCGTTTCTTTCACTCACACCCGTGTTCCTGATAGGGGTCTCATATCTCATAGTGGGGGAGAGGGTTAGCATACAGGGGGCGGTGGGGATCCTGCTTATAGCCCTTGGCAGTTACATACTCAATATCCACAAGACACAGAGGTCACTCCTTGAGCCCTTAAGGGCTATATTCAGGGAGAGAGGCTCTGTAATGATGATCATCGTTTCGTTCATCTTCAGCATCACATCATCCCTCGGTAAGATGGCAATAGAGCACTCCTCTCCCATATTCTTTGGAAGCCTCTATTTCATCCTCGTTACTGTATTCTTCACGCCCATAGCCATTGGCAGGATCAGGGAAGAGGCCCTGATCAAAAAGGGAGAGATCCTGTCTCTCATCCCCATCGGACTGACCTACTCCCTGATGATCATATTCCACATGATCGCAATGAGCCTTGCGAATGTGGCCTACATGATCTCGGTAAAGAGGATGTCCCTCTTCTTCAGCATACTCTATGGCTATATCATGTTCAGAGAAGAACGGATAGGCGAGCGGACCATCGGAACGGCGTTAATGTTTACAGGTTTTGTACTTATAGTGACGGGTGGATAGTTATTTAAAGTGCAGACACCCTATCTCATTCCTTCATGGCATCCTCAATCTCTTCCCCCTTGTATAACGGTGTCGAAAAATACCGAGAACCCTCCTGGGAGTGTCTCTCCTGCGTGACTCCATAAGTAAGGGTTCTCAAAAATCGATAATGTCCATGGTTTATGCTATAATTCAAATTAATTTCATGGGCAGGTTAGATATAAAGAGGCTCGTAAAGGACAACGTCAGATCTCTCCACCCCTATGAGGTCAAGGCCTACCCGTGTGATATAAAACTTGATGCAAACGAGAGCCCCTATCCCCTGACTTTATCTCCCCGTGTAAGATCCGAATTTAACAGGGTCTTAAGGGTGCTTAATCGCTATCCTGATCCTGAGGCAAGGCGGTTAAGAGGAGCCCTTTCGAGGACACTGAAGGTAAGGATTGATAATATCCTTCATGGCAATGGCTCTGACGAATTGATATATTACCTCATCACCACCTTTGGTGGGCCTGTGATGTATCCTGTCCCTACATTTTCAATGTATGGCGTTATTGCTCAGGCACTTGGTGAAGAGAGGATAGAGGTTCCACTTGACAGGGACTTTGATATAGATGTGGACAGGATACTTACGGCAATAAGGAGACACAGGCCAAAACTGATATTCCTCAGCTCTCCAAATAACCCAACAGGCAATTGTTTTTCACAAGAGAGGATTTTAGAGATTATTGAATACACCTCTCATCACCCATCACTTGTAGTCATTGATGAGGCATACCAGCCATTCTCAAAGAAGGGAAGCCTTGTGCATTTTATAAGGAATTATGGAAATGTCCTCATAATGAGGACCCTGAGCAAGATAGGACTCGCAGCATTGAGGGTCGGTTTTATAATAGCACAGGAGGACATCATCAGGGAGGTCAATAAGGTGAGATTGCCGTTCAATCTTAACTCTATCTCACAGGCAGTGGCACTGGCAATAATGAAGGACAGTGAGACAGTAAGATCGAATATAAACATGATAACCTCAGAGAGGAGGAGGCTCTTCTTAGAGATGCAGCAAATCGATGGTATTCACCCATACCCTTCGGATGCGAACTTCATACTATTCAGGGCAGAAAGGGTCGATGCCATTTTTAACGGACTGATCAAGAAGGGTATATTGATAAGAAATATGAAGGGAGCTGTCGATGGTTGCCTCAGGGTAACCGTTGGCACCCCCCGTGAGAATACAATATTTTTAAATACCCTGAAGGAGTTATCAGGGTAGAAGGCAGGGAGGAGGATATAAATGCAGAGGAAGGCCACAATCGAGAGAAAGACGAGGGAGACAAGGGTAAAGGTGAAGATCAACCTCGATGGCAAGGGGGACTACAGGATCAATACCACCATCCCTTTCCTGGACCACATGTTGAGCCTGATGTCAAGACACGCCCATATAGACCTTGAGGTGGAGGCAAGCGGGGATATAGAGGTTGATTATCACCACCTCATTGAGGACATCGGTATCGTGATTGGAGAGGCCATAAAGAAGGCCCTTGGAGAGAAAGAACACATAAGGCGATACGGCGAATCCCTGACCCCTATGGATGAGAGTCTTGCACAGATCGCCATAGACCTGAGTGGAAGGCCCTATCTGGTATATAAGGTCAGGACACCAAGGGGTGGTGCAAGGATAAAGGATATAGCCGTCTCATTGTTTGAGGACTTCTTCAGAGCACTTACAAACCATGCAGGCATGAACCTGCATGTGATCCTGCATCATGGACGCGATCCACACCACATCTTTGAATCTATATTCAAGGGTTTTGGAAGGGCCCTCCAGAATGCCGTCTCCATCCACCCAAAGAAGACGGGCATACCCTCAACAAAGGGGAGATTGTAAATCCCTCAGGTGTTGTGGCATATAGACCGCAGGAAATGCTAATATCTTCATTATGAAGAGGATAGCCTGTCTGATCGCCTTTATTTTACTCTCAACCCACTCACTTTATGTTTATGGTATAAGCCAGCCATTGAGGTTGAGGGTCGGCTATCACAGGGACTTCCTCAGGATTGTGCTTGAGGGCAGAAGGTCACTCATAGAGAAGGCCATAGTGAATCAGAAGGCAAAGGACATCCTTGTCACCTTCCCTGACAGGGAGATATCGGTTGAGCCAGAGGGAGAGATCAGCATCTCCTACAGGAAGGTTGGCTTTAATGCGATCCTCTTCTCTCCTGGAAACTTCAGGGGACTCAAGGTCTTTACACTCAGGAGGCCAGATAGGCTGGTGATAGATGTATACCTTGAGGGTGTGGTGAAGAAGACAAGGAGACCACCGCTCAGGGTAGAGTCTGTCGTGATCGATCCTGGCCATGGTGGATATGAATACGGGATTTTAATGGGTCGATATAGTGAGAAGAGCGTAGTCCTTGACATTGCAAAGAGGCTTGCTGTGCTCATCGGCAGGGGAAACACAAAGGCTACACTCACAAGACAGAGCGACCTCTATCTGCCCTTGGGTGAAAGGGTGAGGCTTGCGAACTCAGGTAAGACTGATGTCTTTATCAGCCTCCATGTAGGCAGCCATGAGAATGTGGTTATATACACCCCTGTGCTTACAGAGTCTATCCCTGAGTTCATAAGGGGATATCTGGTTCACAGGGGACAGGTGGATTATCTTGGCAAGACATCCATCCTTGCCAGGGCTATCAAAAAGGCCATAGCCTCTGAGTTTGGAGAGGAGATGGTGAAGATAGAGCCTCTTCCGTACACCATGCTTTCAAGGGTCGAGGCCGCAGCCGTGATCATAGAGCTTCCCTCATTTAAGGATGTCAATTATACAGAAGGATTCAAGGCCCAGATTGCACACACGATTTATAAAGGACTTTATATCTATGAAGAAGACTCGTCAGGTTAAGGGTGACCTCGGCAGAAGAAAGAGAAGGAGGAGAAGGCTGCTCACGCCCCTTTTCCTCACCCTCTGTATGCTCCTCTTTGTGATCTCTGCAGGCATAAGTTACATATATTTCAAACCCATATTCGCCTTTAAGACCCCCTCCACAGTCCGCTCCCTCCATGAAGGCACTGACAGGTCTGAAAAGGCCGAGTCGTATCAATCAAGGCTATACAACACCGAACCACTGTATAGGGCAGGTGTTAAGAGGACAGCCACGGTTGTCATAATCGAGGATGTGATAAGGGAGTATCTGAGGCCATACGGGGTGAGGCTGCTTGACCTTTATATAGACAGACAGGGCATCGTCTATATCGACCTTGGTGACGAGATAATAAAAAACTTCAGTGGAGACCTCAGGCAGGAATATGACCTCGTCGTTGGGCTCTATCTGCGCATTAAAAACTCTGTTAAGAATATAAGAGCCATAAGGCTATTGATAGAAGGGAAAGAGGCTGATAGCATAGGTGGCCATATAGACATCTCAAGACCGATAGGAGGAAATGTTTGAGCCCTTCAAGTAAGGAACGCCCCATAGGGATATTCGATTCAGGCGTGGGTGGACTCACCGTCGTCAAGGAGATAATGAAGGCCCTCCCTCGGGAATCCATCATATATCTTGGAGACACCGCAAGGGTCCCCTATGGTATAAGGTCACCTGAGACTGTATTGAGATACTCCAGGGAGAACGCCAGGTTCCTGATCTCCGAGGGCATCAAACTGCTTGTCATAGCATGTAACACCTCGTCCTCTGTAAGCCTCCAGCATTTAAGACAGAGCCTCGATGTGCCGGTTATCGGTGTGATAGAGCCAGGGGCAAGGGCAGCGGTTGCAAAGACAAAGAACGGAAGGATAGCGGTCATAGGGACAGAGACAACGATCAGGAGCAACGCATATGAGCAGGCCATAAAGGCGATCAACGGCTCTGTGGAGGTCAGGGGCATCGCATGTCCCCTGTTCGTCCCGCTTATTGAGGAGGGCTGGATAGATGGAGAGGTGATAAGGCTTGTTGCAGAAAGATACCTCTCACCATTAAAATACGATAACTTTGATACCCTTGTGCTTGGATGCACCCATTATCCCATTATAAAGCATGTGATAGCAGAGACGGTGGAGGCAGGGCTTATAGACTCTGCCATAGAGACGGCAAGGGAGGTAAAGAAGGTGCTCGAGGCCAATGATATGCTGAACAGATCAGGAGGTCAGCCATCAAGGAGGTTCTTTGTAACCGATGCACCTGAGAAGTTCAGGGAGATGGGCAGGAGGTTTCTTGGCCATGAGCTGACGAGTGTATCCAAGATAGTGCTTGGAGGTGAATAAATTGAGACCTGATGGAAGAGGACCTGATGAGCTGAGACAGATAAGGATAACAAAGGACTTCCTGAAGACAGCCGAAGGCTCTGTCCTGATAGAGGCAGGTGACACGAGGATCATATGCACCGCCTCGATCGAGGAGAAGGTGCCCCCGTTTCTCAAGGATACGGGCAAGGGGTGGATCACCGCAGAATATTCGATGCTTCCAAGGTCCACCTCTACAAGGACAGTGAGGGAGTCCACGAGTGGCAGGATCGGTGGCAGGACCCATGAGATACAGAGGCTCATCGGGAGGGCGATGAGGGCCGTTGTTGATCTTGATCTCCTTGGTGAAAGGACCATATGGCTTGATTGCGATGTTATACAGGCAGATGGCGGGACAAGGACCCTGTCAATAACAGGTGCGTTTGTTGCCCTCAAGTCTGCCATCAGATATGCCCTCGAGCACAAGATAATAGAACAGGACCCTATACGGGAGTATGTCGCAGCCATAAGTGTTGGTATTGTGGAGGGTGAGCCCAGGCTTGACCTCACATATCTTGAGGATTCGACTGCAGAGGTTGATATGAACATAGTGATGACCGACTCTGGAAGGTTCATAGAGATTCAGGGCACTGCTGAGACAACGCCATTTGATATGGAACGGCTTGAGGTGATGCTTGAGCTTGCCAGATCAGGTATAAGGCAGATCATATCCATACAGAAGCAGGTGCTTGGAGAGGACGGATAGTCCTTGAATCATCCCTATAGAATCTTGTATCCTGTTACTCACCATGGGTTACAGGAGCATAAAACAATGGCCAGAGGATGAGAGGCCAAGGGAGAGGCTGCTGAGGTTTGGTGCCCACACCCTGAGCACGGCAGAACTCCTTGCCATAATCCTCAGGACAGGCAATCGTGAGAAGAGCGCTATTGAGCTTGCAAGGGAGATAACGATGCGGTTCAAGGGGCTCAAGGATATAGAGGATGCCACACCTGCTGAATTCCTTGAGATCAAGGGGATGGGCAGGGCGAAGGTTGCACAGGTCAAGGCAGCGTTTGAACTTGGCAGAAGACTCCTACGGTCTGACCAGGATATGTCATCCAGATGTATATTCAGAAACAGCTCTGATGTGTTCGAGTATTATAGACCGAGACTCTTTGGTCTTAAGAAGGAGCGGTTTATATGTGCCATGCTTGACAGCAAGAACAGACTGTTCAAGGATATGCAGGTCTCTGATGGCACATTGACGTCATCACCTGTTCATCCAAGGGAGGTCTTCAGATACGCAATAAAGGAGGCCGCTGCATCTGTCCTGTTCGTCCATAACCATCCAAGTGGCGATCCCTCACCAAGCAGGGACGACCTTGCCATAACAGAGCGTCTCGTCGAGGCAGGCAGGATCGTGGGCATAAATGTCCTTGACCATGTGATAATATCAGATAACACATATATAAGCCTTAAGGAGAAAGGCTATTTATGACCGTGGATTGCAGATGGAATTTCACCTAATGACCAATGACAATTTTTAATAAAAAGGAGGCAGGATGGCAAGGATTCAGAGGGCGTTAATAAGCGTTTCAGACAAGGAGGGCATAGTCGATTTTGCCCAGGGGCTGAGGTCACTCGGTATCGAAATCATCTCAACAGGAGGTACCGCAAAGAGGCTAAAGGAGGCCGGCATAGAGGTGAGGGATGTATCAGACTACACGGGCTTCCCTGAGCTCCTTGGCGGTAGGCTCAAGACGCTACATCCAAAGATACACGGTGGCCTCCTGTGGAGGAGGGACAGCGAGCAGGACAGGAAGGAGATAGAGGCCAACAATATAGAGTCAATAGATATGGTTGTGGTAAATCTCTATCCCTTTGAGCAGACCGTCTCAAGGCCTGATGTCAGTTTTGACGAGGCCATAGAGAATATAGACATCGGAGGCCCAACGATGCTCAGGTCTGCTGCAAAGAACTTCAGGGATGTGGCGGTTATCGTTGATCCGTCTGATTATCCCATGATATTAAACGAGCTGAAGACAAACAACGGTGAGCTATCAATAGATACAAAATTCAATCTCGCAAGAAAGGTGTTCTCCCATACAGCAAGATACGATACGCTCATATCAGAATACCTCAATAGACAGGCAAAACAGCAGGAGACATTCCCTGTTACACTCAATCTCACCCTGTCCAAGGTCAATGAGCTCCGTTACGGGGAGAACCCTCACCAGAAGGCGGCTATCTACAGGGATTCTCTCTACACGGGCCTCAGCCTTGTTGATGCAAAGATCCTGCAGGGCAAGGAGATGTCATACAATAATTACCTTGATTCCTCTGCTGCGATCGACCTTGTAAGGGAGTTTGATGAACCTGCAGCGGTCATCGTCAAGCACAACAACCCCTGTGGTGTTGCAATAGGGGATACGATCAGGTCTGCCTACATAAAGGCGCTGGAGACAGATCCTGTCTCGGCCTTTGGTGGTGTTATAGCCCTGAACAGGCCGCTCGATCCCCCCACGGCGGAGGAGATAATAAAGCTGTTCGTAGAGATAATCATCGCACCATCCTTTGATGCAGAGGCACTGAAGATACTCAGCAAGAAGCCCAATATCAGGCTCCTTGAGCTGGATGTCACGATATCCCCATCAGGCCTTGAGATGAGAAAGGTTCAGGGTGGTGTGCTTGTGCAGGAGAAGGATATGGGTATGATAGAGGATTTTGAATCCCTCAGGGTGGTAACAAAGAGGAGGCCCACTGATGATGAACTTGCCGCCCTCAAGTTTGCGTGGAAGGTATGCAAACATGTAAAATCAAACGCCATTGTCTATACATCAAAGGATCAGGCCCTTGGCATAGGTGTTGGCCAGACCAGCAGGGTGGATGCTGCAAAATTAGGTGCAATGAAGGCTCTCAAGAGCCTTGAAGGCTCGGTTGTTGCATCTGATGCCTTCTTCCCTGCAAGGGACGGAATCGATGTCATTGCAAAGGCAGGGGTTACGGCCGTCATCCAGCCAGGTGGCTCTATAAAGGATGAGGAGGTCATCAAGGCCGCAGATGAGTATAATATGGCCATGGTCTTTACAGGGATGAGACACTTCAGACATTAACATCAAGCTGGAGGACAAATGAAGGTTCTTGTAGTCGGCAGTGGAGGAAGGGAACACGCCCTTGTGTGGAAACTGAGCCAGAGCTCAAGGGTCGACAAGATATTCTGCGCCCCTGGGAATGCTGGCATAGCAGAGACAGCGGAGTGCGTGGAGATAAATGCAGAGGATATAGAAGGCCTGCTTAATTTTGCCAAATACGAGGGCATAGACCTGACAGTGGTTGGGCCAGAGGCACCCCTCACAAAGGGCATTGTCGATGCCTTTGTTAAAGAGGGGAGGAGGATATTCGGGCCTGACTCATCGGCCGCAAGGCTTGAAGGGAGTAAGGTCTTTGCAAAGGACTTCATGCTCAAGTATGGCATACCAACCGCTGAATACAAGACCTTTACCTCCTACCTCCATGCAGAAGAATACATAAGGCTGAAGGGGGCACCGATCGTCATAAAGGCAGATGGCCTCGCTGCAGGCAAAGGAGTGGTGGTTGCAGAGAACATGGATGACGCCATCAAGGCGTTGAGGATGATAATGAAGGACAGGGTATTCGGTGATGCAGGTGAAAGGGTCGTTGTAGAGCAATGCCTGAAGGGTGAAGAGGCCTCATTCATGGTCCTCATTGATGGCAAGACCGTCCTGCCCCTCGCATCCTCACAGGATCATAAGAGGGTCTTTGATAATGACCAGGGCCCGAACACAGGCGGTATGGGTGCATACAGCCCTGCACCTGTCATCTCAAGAAGGGTGAAGACGAGGATAATGGACTCCATAATAAACCCTTTAATGAAGGGTCTCAAAAGGGAGAGGATAAACTACAGGGGGGTGCTCTATCTCGGTCTCATGATATGTGATGGCAGACCCTATGTCCTTGAGTTCAATTGCAGGTTTGGTGACCCCGAGGCACAGCCTGTGCTTATGAGGCTCAACACAGACCTCTTCGATGCCCTCAAGGCAACCGCCGAAGGGAGGCTCAGGGAGATAAAGCTCAGATGGAGACGGGATGCCTCTGTATGTGTGGTGCTCGCATCCAGTGGCTATCCAGGGAAGTATGAAAAGGGCAAGCTCATCAAGGGTCTCGAAGCCCTTAAGGACAGGGACGACATAGTGGTCTTTCATGCAGGAACAGATATCGATAATGATGGCAACTTCATAACATCAGGTGGCAGGGTGCTTGGTGTTACCGCCCTTGGCAGGGACATAAAAGCCGCAAAGGAGAATGCCTATAAGGCAATAAAGAAGATACGCTTTGAAGGGATGCATTACAGAAAGGATATAGCTGATAAGGCAATTAAGAGAGGGTAGTTAAAGGAGAATAAGATCATGAAACCAAAGGTATTAATAATCATGGGGAGCGACTCTGATATACCGGTGATGCAGGAGTCTGCAAACCTCCTTAAGGAATTTGGCATACCTTATGAGATCACCATCTCCTCTGCCCATAGAAGCCCTGAGAGGACCATGAGACTTGCAAAAGGGGCTGAAGACAGGGGCATCGAGGTCATCATTGCAGGAGCAGGCAGTGCCGCCCATCTGGCAGGTGTTATAGCATCTCATACCACATTACCTGTGATAGGGGTCCCGATCGACTCCTCTCCTCTGAAAGGTGTTGATGCCCTTTATTCAACAGTCCAGATGCCTCCNGGGGTGCCTGTGGCAACAATGGCCATNGGGAAGGCAGGTGCAAAGAATGCNGCGTTATTTGCTATCGCGATACTGGCGCTTGGAGACAGAAACCTCTCAAAGAGGCTCAGGGCATACAGGAGGAGGATGGCAAGGANTGTTGAGAAGAAGGCNGAGAACTTAAAGGGATAACACCCACCCTCACAGAGGGTGTACGATGGAGATAATATACGAAATATTCGGTTTTACCATCGTCCCATCCGAACCNCTGCACCTTCCCCTCTTTAAGGGCTCCACCATAAGGGGTGGATTTGGCAATGTCTTCAGGAAGGTGGTCTGTGCCCTGAAAAAGAATGANTGCCACGACTGCATCCTGAAAGAGAAGTGCATATATGCATATGTATTTGAGACAATTCCTCCCTCTGATACAAAGTACATGAAAAAATATCCCTCTGCTCCACATCCGTTTGTCATCGAACCTCCCCTTGAAGAAAAGACAGTGTACAACAGCAAAGANGACATTGTCTTTAACCTCATACTCATAGGCAGGGCAATAGATTATCTGCCATATTTTATATACACATTTGATGAACTGGGCAAGATTGGAATAGGCAGGCAAAGGGGTAAATACAAGTTAAAAGAAGTATGGGCAGAGAATGAACGGATTTATAATTCAGATGGAAGTATAAAAAAAGTAACTGAACAATCTTCCATAACTATCTCATTTGATTATGATCAAATGGATAACCCCAATGAAGAGATACTCATCAGGTTTATTACACCCACAAGAATAGTATTCAATGGACACCTTACAATAGATCTGGAGTTTCATATCCTGATAAGGAATCTTCTGAGGAGGATTGCGCTTTTGAGTTATTTCCATTGTTCTGGAGACCCTGATGGCATTGACTTCAAAAGGATAATCGCTGAGGCATCAAAAGTAAGGGTGGTAGAAAGAGACCTTGTGTGGCATGACTGGGAGAGGTATTCATTTAGAAAAAAGATGCGCATGAAACTTGGTGGATTTGTCGGCTCTGTAAAATTTNCAGGTAATATCAGACCATTCATGCCATTGCTTAAGGCCGGAGAAGTCGTCCATGTTGGCAGGGCAACAGCGTTCGGACTCGGTAAATATGAGATTTTTTGTTAGAAATAAGTTTAAATTTTATAACTATCCTTTAAAATAAAAGAATGAAACTTTTTAAAAGACTTTTTGTTGCTTTAAACAAAAAATCTGTTAAATATCTTGTTGGTGGTGGGGTGGCAGTTAATCTTTACGGGATTGAAAGATCTACTGCTGATGTAGATATTATTTTAAAACTTGACAGAAAAAATATACTAAAATTTATTGGTGTCATCAAAGAGATTGGTTTAAAACCAAAGACTCCAGTCAGACTTGAAGATTTTATTGATCCAGAAAAAAGGAAGGGATGGATAGAGAAGAAAGGCATGAAAGTTTTCAGTTTTTATGATCCCCAGCATCCCTTTTTTATTCTTGATGTCTTTACTAATGAACCATTTGATTTTGATGAGGTATATAAGAAAAGAAAGAAAATCCAATTCGAGAACACATATATACCTCTTGTGCCAGTAGATGAGTTGATAAACATGAAGAAAAAATCTAACAGACCACAAGATAGGGCGGATATTTTTTACCTCAGAAAAATCATGAAGCAGTGGGAACAATGAGTAATAAGCCTGTTAAAAAGCCACTTTCATATTATAAGACATTGGAGGAGATTGACGCTTACAGGAAGCTGCCTGTTAAATATAAGCTTCTATGGCTTGAAGCACAAATGGAGTTCTTCTATAAAGCAATGCCACAAAGGGCAAAGAAGATAAGGGAAAAGATGGAAAAAGGAGAATTGTAGAAGAAATATTTCTAAAATATTTTTTTGTTTTAATAAATTTTTGTGAGGTGGTATATTTTTCCCATGAAAAAGGGAAAATATAAAGAGGTCTTCATCTTTGTGGCAGGCTCTACTCCACAGATCATCACAGAGACAATCTATGCACTTGCCATGAAAAGGCCACCAATACATCCCGATGAAATATACATAATTACCACCACTACAGGCAGAAACCATATCTATGAACATCTGATAAAGAGAGAGGTTCTTAAATCTTTACAAAAAGAATATGCTATCCCCCAAATCCCGATCAGTAAAGAATCATTCATAATTGTTAAGGACAGAGATGGCAACCATCTTCAGGACATCAGAGATGAGGAAGAAAATGAGGCTGTGGGTAATCTTATAACAGACTTTATTCGTGAAAAGACCAGGAATATGCATTCAAGACTCCACTGCTCACTTGCAGGTGGCAGAAAGACCATGAGTTTCTATCTTGGCTCAGCACTCCAACTCTTTGGCAGACCCTGGGACAGACTCTACCATGTACTTGTTACTCCTGAGTTTGAATCAAACCCGGAGTTCTTTTATAAACCAAAGAAGAGTAAGATACTCAAGAAAAACGGCAGGACACTAAATACCAGAGATGCAGAGATACACCTTGCAGAATTACCATTTATAAGACTGAGGGACAAGATCTCCATACACGGAAAGGATTTTAGCGAACTGGTTAGAGAGGGACAGAGAGAAATCGATATAGCCACCATACAACCACAGATCAGGGTGAATCTTCCAGAAAGGACAATTTACATTGGAGGCAATCTCATTGAGATGGTTCCTTTCCAACTCATGCTCTATACAGCATATCTCAGGCAAAAAACCCAACACTGTAAACACCCTGCAAGAGAATACTGTTTTGAGTGTACAGATTGCTTTGCGACAATTGTTGATTTTTCAACCAGACCCGCACTTGAAGAGATGGCAGAGGATTATGAGCAGATATATTCAAAACCCATGAAAGCAGAAGAACTGCTTGCAAAACACAAAGATGGCCTCGAACAAAATCTTATCAGACAGAATATAAGTAAGATCAACAAGGCAATTAAAGAACAACTACAGGACGAAACACTGCATCCATACTATATAATTACATCCATGAAAAAATACGCAGGAAGCAGATATGGAGTAAGGGTGGAGAAGAGTAAGATAAGGATAGAGTAATGATGGGTCTAAAATACAATAGCCTATGGATATACGGTCAGACCGAGGCTTCTAAAGTCTCTGTCAAAAGTAAGGCATGGAATATTGTCGAGCAGATGAGTAATAACTATATAAGAGATAGCATCACAAAAGGACAGTTTTTTATCTTTAGAGAGTTTTTTAAAAATCTCCTCAGCAGCAGTCCTTACAGAGTCTTCATATCGGACAATATAAAGACTTGGTTTCACTGTCTCCAGAAATCTAACAGCAATATTATAGTTTATCCTGTATCTAAGAAGTGTAACAGTCTCACTTATAATATCCCAGGTAGTATAAAGCATAATATTATTGCTCTGACAGTACTCCAGCAATATCCCGGCCTCTTCAAAATTAATATCCTCTGGACAAAGGGAGGCAAAGAAGAATGATGTATCACAGAAGGCTTTATTACCAGGAAAGTTCAATCCTCTCCCTCAGCTACATAAAGATGTTTCTTAATATTTTCAGATACAGATATTTTGTAACCTTTTCTTTTCCTTTGCATTTTCTTTCTAAGTTCAATCAATTTAGAAGCTGCCTCTCCTGGCTTTATAATAGCAGGACTCCTTATCTCAGCAACGACCTCATTATGAACTGTTATCTGATAAACGGCATCAGGAGAATCCTTGAGGGATTTTATTATCCTTGGCAATCTTCTTCTCGCTTCAGTTATAGAGAGTACAGTTTTCATGATAACCTCTTTACAATAAATTGTACTATATGTACATTATTGTACAAAAATATCAAACATTTGTCATTAAACCATGTAGAACATACTCTCTTCACCTGTGAGGAAAGGAGGAGTTCTGGGGAGGAGTAAATGAGTGAGTTTAATCAAAGAGAATACCAGACAGTAGTCCTTGGGGCATTGTTGCATGATGGAGGGGTAGATGGGTAAGATCTTTAAATTTGAAATTGAAACAGTCACACCAACATTTTTGGCAGGCGCTGATCAAAATAAGGCAGAGTTACGTGCTCCGAGTATAAAAGGATTGTTGCGTTTTTGGTGGAGGGTAACAGAGGCAGAAAGAGATATTGAAAAGTTAAAAATAAAAGAGAACAAAATTTTTGGTAGTACTATGGAGAGCGGTAAATTTGCTATAAGAGTACTTTTACCAACTAAAATGAAAGCTTCAAGAGAAAAATTTCCAAATAAGAAAATCCATCAGATCATTGTTAAAAGTGAAAGTCAAGGACGAGAGTTTCCTATAAATATTCTTGAGTACTTGGCTTATGGAACCTTTGAATATAAGAAAGGAAAAGGCAATATTTTTATAAAAGAATATATCCCGCCTGGATATAGATTTAACATAATTATTAATATATTTGATCATACTTACACTGAAGAAATTTTAAAAACAATGTTTATATTCAGTCTCTTTGGTGGACTTGGTTCAAGAAGCAGAAATGGCTTTGGAGGATTTGAGATATTAAATCACTACTGTCCGCTTAAAATAGAGAGTGTTGTAAGTCAGGTTCTCTCGCCCTGGAGATATTGTAGTGTCTACAAGAAAGCAAGTCAATAAGACTGAT